>DASVHS010000321.1:0-7557 GCA_036382495.1 Thermoanaerobaculia bacterium
GCCGCGGAACAACAGCAAGCACCAGATGATCGCGCGGTATTGTTCTTCGTCGGTGCGCGCGATCGCTCGAACCAGAAACGGTCCGAGGAGTGCGCCCAGGCCGCGGGCGGCGAACAGGAGCCCGATGCCGAGGGCGCCGGCGTGGAAGACCTGGCGCCCGAAAACGCTCAACATCGCCACGACGCCCGCGGCGATTCCGTACCCGCCCTTCGTCGTCAGCAGTGCGAGGACGCGGGAGTGCGCTTTTGCGTAGCGGAACGTTTCGCGAATCGAGTGGAGGACAGCCGCCCCGGCTGTCCGGACAGGCGGGGCGCCTGTCCTCCACTCCGAGAACGATGTCCGCATGCGCGCCAGGACCGCTGCCGACACGAGAAAGCTCGCCCCGTCGACGATGAATGAAACATCGCTGCCGAATTTTGCCGTGACGAGACCACCGATCGCAGCTCCAACCGCGAGCATCGTTCCCCACGTCGACCCCATCAGCACGTTCGCCGGTCCCAACTCCTCGGGCGCGACGATGTTCGGCAGCGCGGCCTGCGACGCGGGCTCGAAGTATGCCGACCCGATCGAGATCATCACGACACCCGCGTACGCGAACGGCAGAAGCGCGGGTGTTCGCGCGAGGAGCGGAAGCAGACACGCGCCGGCCCGGATGATGTCGACGATAATCATCAGCTTGCGCCGGTCGACGCGATCGATGATGTGGCCGGCCAGCGGCGTGAAGATGAAAATCGGCAGCGTCTGGCAGAGCAGCATGAGCGACGCCAGCGTCGCCGATCCTGTCAGCTGCAGAACGAGATCGAGCAGTGCGACGGTCAGGAACCAGTCGCCGCCGAGGGAGATCAGCGCGCCGATGTAGAGAAGCCGGAAATCGCGGTTGTTTCGGAGAAGGCGCCAGTACATCAGCCGGCGCGGCGTTCGTACGTGAGGAACGAGTACGGATACGGATTGCGCTCGTCGGCCTCGTGGTGCTCCGAGTCGCTAAGTTGCCACTCGTTCACGTCGTCGAACTCCGGGAAGTACGTGTCCCCTTCCGGCTCGGCGTGAATGCGCGTCAGGTACATGCGATTCGCCCGATGCAGCGTCTGGTTGAAGATCTCGGTGCCTCCGCCGATGAAAATCTCGTGATCTCCTGTCGCTTCGGCCTTGCTGATCGCTTCGTCGATCGATCGCGCGATCGCCACGCCGGGCGGCGCAAAATCATGGCTGCGCGTGATCACGACGGTGATGCGGCCCGGCAGCGGCTTGCCGACCGACTCGTAGGTGCGCCGGCCCATCAGCAGATGGTGTCCCGACGTCAGCTGTTTGAATCGCTTCAGGTCCGCGGGCATGTGCCACGGAAGCTGTCCGTCGCGGCCGATCACATTGTTGTTGCCGAGCGCGGCGATGATCGAAAGCGTCATTTGGTCATACCGCGATCGGTGCCTTGATGCCCGGATGCGGGTCGTACTGCTCGAGCGTGAAATCGCCGAAACGGAAATCGAAGATCGACTTCACGTCGGGATTCAACTTCATCGTGGGCAGCGGGCGCGGTTCGCGCTCCAGTTGCAGGCGAGCCTGGTCCATGTGATTCGAATACAGATGCGCGTCGCCGAGGACGTGGACGAAGTCGCCGGGCTGGAGGTTGCAGGCCTGGGCGACCATGATCGTCAGCAGTGAGAACGACGCCATGTTGAACGGGACGCCGAGGAACACATCCGCGCTGCGCTGGTACATGAGGCACGACAGCTTTCCGTCCGCAACGTAGAACTGGAACATCATGTGACACGGCGCGAGCGCCATCTTGTCGATGTCGCCGACGTTCCATGCGCTGACGATGAGCCGCCGTGAATCGGGATTGCGCCTGATCTGATCGATGACCTGCGTGATCTGGTCGATGTGGCGGCCGTCGGTCGCCGGCCAGGAGCGCCATTGATATCCATAAACGGGTCCGAGGTCGCCGTCGGCGTTCGCCCATTCGTCCCAGATGGTGACTTTGTTCTCCTGAAGAAACTTCACGTTCGTGTCGCCGCGCAGGAACCAGAGCAGCTCGTAGATGATCGAGCGCAGATGCAGTTTCTTCGTGGTCAGCAGCGGGAAGCCGGCGTTCAGATCGAACCGCATCTGGTATCCGAAGACGCTCAGAGTTCCGGTGCCGGTGCGATCGGACTTCTCCGTTCCGTGATCGAGGATGTGGCGGACGAGCGACAGGTATTGCTGCATGCTAGATTCTACCGTGTAAGATTCCCGCCCCTGATGGAGTTTCGAAATGGCACTCTCCAAATCGGCGGCGTTTCGGTCAACGACCTTGTCGAACGTTTCGGCACGCCCGCATACATCTACGACGCCTCGCTGATCGTCGGACAGATCGCGAAGGTGCGCCGGGCGTTCTCCGCACTGCCCCTCCGGCCGTTTTACGCGATGAAGGCGAACAGCAACGTCGCGCTGCTGCGGCTGATCCGCGAAAACGGTTTCGGCTGTGACGCGGTCTCGCCCGGCGAGATTTTTCTCGCCGAGCATGCCGGCTATTTGCCGCAGGAGATCTGGTTCACCTGCTCGAACGTCTCTGATGACGATCTGCTGGCGATTCCGGATCCGCACATCGTGATCAACGTGAACTCGATGTCGGAAATCGATCGCTGCCTGCGGCTCGAGCTGCCGAATCCGATCGCGCTGCGAGTGAACCCGGACGTCGGCGCCGGTCACCACGTCGACGTCGTCACCGCCGGCAGCGGAGTGAAGTTCGGGATCGACGTCGCCGAGATCGATGACGCTCGGATGGTCGTCGAAGACTCCGGGCGCGAAGTCGTCGGACTGCACGCGCACATCGGATCGGGGATCGACTCGATCGAGCCTCTTCTGCAGTCGGCGCAGACGCTGATCGAGCTTGCGCCCGAGTTCAACAACTTGCGCTGGATCAACTTCGGCGGAGGAATCGGTGTGCCCTACCGGCCGGGCGAGCGCGAGTTTCCCATCGACGAATACGGCCGCGGTCTGGCCCGCGTCGCCGGGGACTACCTGCAGGCGCGCGCGCTGTACGCGATCCTCGAGCCGGGCCGCTACGTCGTCGCTTCGTCGGGCGTGCTGATCTCGCGCGTCACGTCGAGAAAAATCAGCGCGGGGACAGATTGGATCGGCTGCGATACCGGATTCAATCACCTGGTTCGTCCGTCGAAGTACGGCGCCTATCACCACATCGTGAACGCGACGCGCGGCTCGACTGCATCGCTGCGGGAGACGTTCGACGATTCGAAGATGACGGATGACGTTGTCGTGGCCGGCAATCTGTGCGAGTCCGGCGATGTCTTCACGCGGGACAGCGACGGCAACCCGATGACGCGGCACATCGACCGCACGAGGGTCGGCGATCTGATCGCGTTCTGTGAGGCGGGCGCGTACGGCTTCTCGATGGGCTCGCACTACAACGCGCGCCTGATGCCACCGGAAGTGCTCACCACCGACGGGAAGTTCGAACTGATCCGCGAACGGCAGTCGTTCGACGACCTGATCCGAGGAATGGAATGAGAAGCGCGCTGCTGACGATCGCTTTGTTGATGGCCTCGTGCGCGACCGCTCCGCAGTCCACCATGCTCGACCTGAAAATCACGAACGGCCGCATCATCGACGGGACCGGTGCGCCGTGGTACCGCGGCGATGTCGGCGTGCGCGGCAACACGATCGTCGCGATCGGCAACCTCGCCGGAGATGCGGCGGCGACGACGATCGACGCCCGCGACCACATCATCTCCCCCGGCTTCATCGACCTCCTCGGTCAATCGCAAAGTGCGGTCTTCGAGGATCCTCATCTCGAAGCGAAAGTTCGGCAAGGCGTGACGACCGAGGTGACTGGAGAAGGATTTTCGCCGGGACCGGAAAAACCGTCGACGGAGCCGGGCACTGGAACGTGGCTGACACTCGGCTCTTATCTCGATGCGATCGATCGTCAAGGATCGGCGATCAACTTCGCGCTTCTGGTCGGCGCATCGAACCCGCGCGAGATCGTCATCGGCGACGTGAACCGCGCGCCGACTGCGAACGAGATGCGGGAGATGGAAGCGATCGTCGATCAGGCCATGCGCGAGGGCGCGATCGGCATCTCGACGTCGTTGATCTATCTGCCGGCGATGTATTCGACGACCGACGAGATCATCAACCTCGCCCGCGTCGCAGCACGGTACGGCGGCATGTATTTCACGCACATGCGCGACGAGGGCGACAAGATCGACATGGGGCTCGACGAGGCGTTCCGCATCGGGCGCGAGGCGAACATCCCCATCAACATCTGGCACCTGAAAGTCGGCGGGCGCGCGAACTGGGGACGGATGCCGCATGTCATCGAGCGCATCGAACAGGCGCGCGCCGAAGGCATCGACGCGGCGGCGAATGTTTATCCGTACATCGCGTCGTCGACCGGACTGAGCACGCTCGCTCCCGATTGGGCGCTCGAAGGCGGTTACGCGGCGTTCAAAGCGCGGCTCTCCGATCCAGTGCAGCGCGCGAAGATCATGGAAACGCTGCGGACCGCCGTCGAAAAGCGCGGCGAGCACGGCATCTACGTGACGCGGATCGCGAACCCCACGGACGCGCCGTACGAAAAGCATTTCATCCACGAGATCGCCGCGATGATGGGAACGACGCCCGAGGAGGCGTTGGCTCGTCTTTACGCCGACGCGAACGTGTCGCCGCGCGTGATCTTCTTCTCGATGGACGAGAACGACGTTCAATTCGCGCTCAAACAGCCCTGGGTGTCCGTCGGCGCGGATTCGGGCTCACCCACTCCGGCCGATCGCGCTGCAAACAACGCCGTCCATCCCCGCGGATACGGAACATTTCCGCGCGTGGCCGGCCACTACGTTCGCGACGTTAAACTCTTCTCGCTCGAGGAAGCGGTTCGCAAGATGACGTCGCAGGCCGCCGATCGCGCGCATCTCGACGATCGCGGAGTCTTGCGGCCGGGTATGAAGGCGGACATCATCGTCTTCGATGCGGATACGATCCGCGACGTGGCCACATTCGATGACCCGCACCACTTTGGGGAAGGGGTTTCTTCGGTGATTGTGAATGGAGTCGCCGTGTTGCGGGATGGCGTGATGACTTTGGATTTGCCGGGGCGATCGCTTCGGGGAAAAGGTTACGTCAAAAGATGAATTTCGAAGTTCGAAGTTCGAATTAAGAATGAAGAATCAGGACCCGATGCTTCTTCATTCTCAATTCTCAATTCGAACTTCGAACTTCATCTTCAAAACACGCGGAGAACGATGCCCGACCAAAACAGCGAAAAACTAATCAGGGCGGTAGGGTTCTGGGGATTAGTGGCCATGTGCATCAATGCCGTGGTCGGCAGCGGCGTGTTCCTGCTCCCATCCGAGTCGTACAAACTCCTCGGGCCGTTTTCGCTGTGGGCGCCGCTGATTTTCGCCGTGCCGGTGTTCATTCTCGTTCTGTGTTTCGCCGAGGCGGCCAGTCATTTCAGTGAGCCGGGCGGGGCGTATTTGTATGCGCGTACCGCGTTCGGGGACTTCATCGGATTCGAGACCGGATGGATGAACTGGATCGCGCGCGTGACGTCGCTCGCTTCGCTCTCGAATGGCTTCGTCCTGACGCTGGCCCGCGTGTTTCCTCCCCTCGGGACGGGCGGATTGCGGGCGACCGTCATCATCGCCACGATCCTCATCCTTGCCCTGATCCATCTCGTCGGCGTCCGCTACGGTGCCGCGTCGATCTACGTCTTCACGTTCGGCAAGCTCGTGCCGCTTGTCGGCTTCATCGTGCTGTCGCTCGTGATGTGGAAAAGCAATCCGATTCCGGCGTCGCTGCATCTGCCCGGTCCGGGAACGGATTGGAGCAGCGCAGCGCTGCTTCTTCTTTTCGCTTACGCCGGCTTCGAGAACCTCGGCGTGCCCGCGGGCGAGTTCAAGAACCCGCGCCGCGATCTTCCCGGCGCACTTCTGGTGGGCATTGTCGCGATCGGGGCGATGTACGTGCTCGCGCAGCTCGGAGCGATGTCCGCGCTGCCGGATTTGTCGAAGACGAGCACGCCGATCGCCGATGCGGCCGCGGCGCTCATCGGCCCTGCCGGGACCGCAATCATCACGATCGGCGCGCTGCTGTCGATGGCCGGGACGAACTCCGGGACGATGCTCGAAGGCTCGCGCATGCTGTACGCACTTTCGCTCGACCGTCGAATGGGACCGGTCAGCTACGTGCATCCGAAGTTCCGGACGCCGACGGTGGCGATCGCGATCCACACGATCGTCGCGCTGGCGCTCGCCCTCGGCGGATCGTTCGTGCAACTGGCGATGCTTTCGGCGGTGGCGCGACTGACGACGTACTTGTTCACGTGCGCCGCGGTTCCGCGTCTGCGCAAACTCAACGAAGGCTTCCGCACGCCCACCCTCATCCTGCCGATCCTCGGCACGCTCATCTCGCTGGCGCTCTTTTTTACGTTGAACCGCTTCAACTTCGTGGCCGCTGCAATTGCGCTGGCCGCCGGCGCAATCATCTATTTAGCCGTAGGTAAGTCACCGGCACCAATCGTTGACAAACGCGCCGCCTCACGGTAACAATAACTTCCTCTCTCCAAGACAGGTCCCAATCAGCCGTTAACTAAGGAGCGCCCTATGGCCTTCGCGCGACATTTGTCCCGCTTTGTCGTGGTCAGTTTTCTGTTCGCGTGTGTGCCGGCGATCGGTTACGCGCAATACGCCGAGCAGAACGTCAATATGGTGTCCGGCCAGACCTGGCCTGGCGGCGATCCGTTCCTTCGGCAGCAGAACGAGCCGAGCCTGGCGGTGTCGACGCGCAACCCGCTGCATCTTCTGGCCGGCGCGAACGACTATCGCAGCGTCGATATCCCGTTCAACGCTCCGGCGAGGCCCGATGATGAAGAGACCGGCGATGCGTGGCTCGGTGTGTTTCGATCGAAGGACGGCGGTAACACGTGGAGCAGCACGCTTCTCGATGGTTACCCGCAGCTGACGAACAGCACATCGCCGCTGAAGGGTTTCCAGGCGGCGGCCGACCCGGTTGTGCGTGCCGGAAACAACGGGATGTTCTATTACGCGGGCATCGTCCTGAATCGCGGGAGCAATCCACTCAGCGGCGTGTTCGTGGCGCGATTCATCGACAACAACAACACATACGCCGGCGATCCGGTTGGGTACCTCGACACGAAAGTGATCGACAAAGGTACCGCCGGTCAATTCATCGACAAGCCATGGTTCGCCGTTGCACCGATGACGAACGGCGGCCAGTGCTCCGTGAACGGTCAGGTGTTCCCGGCGCAGAACCTGTACCTCGGCTACTCGGTTTTCGTCGGCAACGATCAGAACATCCGCACAAAGATCATGTTCACGAAGTCGGCCGATTGCGGCGCGACCTGGTCATCTCCGACGAAATTGAGTGAGTCGTATACGGTCAACCAAGGCGCCAGCACCGCGGTCGACCCAACGTCGGGCGCCGTCTATGTTGCATGGCGCCGTTTTCACGGCGGGAACGATCCCGACTCGATCATCATCGCCAAGTCAACGAATGCCGGCGCAACGTTCACAAAAGGCAGCGTCGCTGCCAACATCACGC
>DASVHS010000322.1:0-7389 GCA_036382495.1 Thermoanaerobaculia bacterium
GTCCGGCTCGGTCCGCCGTTCGAAATCGTTGTGGTGACGCGCGACGGCTAATGGACAATGGGCAACATGGTCCGAACGCCCGACGTTGATCGCCGTTCGCCCGAATCATTCCTGAAGCTCGCGACGGAAAACGAGCGCCGAGGAAAGCTGAACGTGTATCTGGGCATGGCGGCCGGGGTAGGGAAGACCTACCGCATGCTCGACGATGCGAACGCGCTCCGGCGTCAGCACATCGACGTCGTCGCCGGTTTCGTCGAGACTCACGGCCGCGCCGAAACGGCGGCGCGCATCGATGGTCTGGAGGTCATCCCTCGCAGGCAGGTGCCGTACAAGGGCGTGACGGTCGAGGAAATGGATCTCGACGCCTGTCTGGCCCGCCGCCCGGAAGTCCTCGTAGTCGACGAACTGCCGCACACGAATGCCCCTGAATCGCGGCATGAGAAGCGGTGGCAGGACGTGGAGGACATTCTGTCGGCCGGCATCTCGGTCATGACGGCGCTCAACGTTCAACATCTCGAAGGTGTGCAGGACGTGGTTCGCTCGGCGACCGGCATCGATATCCGCGAGCTCGTCCCGGACCGTTTCATCCGCGAAGCCAACTCGGTGGTCCTTGTCGATGTACCGGTTCCGGAGCTGCAGGAGCGCCTTCGACAAGGCAAGATCTATCCGCCGGAGCAGGCAAAGCGCGCGCTCGAGAACTTCTTCCGGACGGAACTGCTCGTCCGACTGCGTGAGCTCGCGCTGCTGCAGACCGCCGACTACTCCGGCCGCGATCTCCCGATCGACATCTCTTCGGCTGCCGCCGAGAGCCGCATCGCCGTGGCCGTGCCATTGGATCCGACGGTGGCGAAGCCGCTCATCCTCCGCGCGTCCCGCCTCGCCGGGAGGATGAACACGAAGTGGTTCGCGCTGTACGTGCGCCGCGAACGCGATCATCCCGAACGGATGTCCGCGACGGAGCATCGTCTCCTCACAGAAAACGTACAGCTGGCGATGTCCCTCGGCGCAAGCGTTGTGTTCAAGGAGAGCGAGGACATCATCGGCACGATCTGCGACTTCCTGCGCAGCGAGAAGATCGGACTCCTCGTCGTCGGCCAGCCGACTCGCCGCGGCCTCGCGGCACGTTTGTCGCCGGGGATCGTCAACCTGATCCTCGAGCGCATGTCGGGCTTCGACATTCTCGTCGTCGAAGTCAGCCACAGTTGACGCTGCTCTGTATAATCCCGCCCGCTTGCATAGCCCTGAGCTGAAGGTTTTTTCCGGACGCGCGCATCCGGCTCTCACGCAGGAGATCTGCACTCGTCTCGGCGAGGAGCCCGGACACGTCACGCTCTACAGTTTCTCCGACGGCGAGAACTACGTGCAGATCGACGAGAACGTGCGCGGCGCCGACGTCTTCGTCATCCAGCCGACAAGTCCGCCGGTCAACGATCACCTCATGGAGCTGCTCATCATGCTCGACGCGTTCAAGCGCTCTTCGGCGCGGCGCGTCACAGCGGTGATTCCGTACTACGGATACGCAAGGCAGGACCGCAAAGACAAACCGCGCGTGCCGATCACGTCGAAGCTGGTCGCCGATCTGATCACGGCAGCGGGCGCCGACCGCGTGCTCACGCTCGACCTCCACGCCGCACAGATCCAGGGATTCTTCAACATCCCCGTCGATCACCTTTTCGCTGCGCCGGTCATCGTCGGACATCTGAAGAAGTTGAACATGGAGGATCTGACGATCGTCTCGCCCGACGCCGGCGGCGTCGAGCGCGCCCGCGCCTACGCCAAACGCCTTGGCGCGACGCTGGCGATCATCGACAAACGGCGCGTCGCCGCGAATCAGACCGAAGTGATGAACATCATCGGCGACGTGAAGGACAGGAACGTGTTCGTCGTCGACGACATCATCGACACAGGCGGCACCCTGATCCACACGGTCGAGGCGCTTCTCGCGCAGGGAGCGCGGTCGATCAATGCGTCGTGTACGCACGGTGTGTTATCGGGGCCCGCGGTCGATCGCATCAACAAGTCGCGGATCCAGCAGGTGATCACTACGAACAGCATGCCCATGGCCGACAAGGAGCAGGAGTGCCCGAAGTTGCACACGCTCTCGATCGCCGAGCTGCTGGCCGAGGCGATCAAGCGGATCCACAGTGAGGACTCGGTGAGCTCGCTGTTTGAAATGTGAGCGGGGAATAATGCACTGCCTCCTGTGCTTTCCCAATTTCTGCCGCAAACCGTTGAGGGGAGTGTTATGGCCGAGGTGAGTCTGGAAGTCGCACGCCGCGAGGCGTCAGGAAAAGAAGTCTCGAAGAAAATTCGCAAGGAAGGGCGCGTGCCTGCCGTCGTTTACGGTGGTCATCGCGAGCCCGTTGCGATCACCGTCGACCGGAGATCGGTCGCCGAGCTGATTCAGAAGAGCGAGCACGGACGCCGATCGATCTTTCTTCTGAAGATCACCGGCACCGATCAGCAGCGCCACGCGATGATCAAGGAAATCCAGATCGATCCGATCTCGAGAAAGATGATCCACATCGATTTCGTGCGCGTCATGATGGACGAGCTCATCAAGGTCAACGTGCCCGTGCATCTCAGCGGCACGGCTCGTGGCGTCAAGGAAGGCGGCGTTCTCGACTGGCAGATCCGCGAGCTGCACGTGGAGTGTCTGCCGAACGCGATTCCGGACGCGATCGAAGTCAACGTCGACGACGTCGGCGTCCATCAGTACGTCCACGTGTCCGACCTCAAGGCGCCGGAAGGCGTGAAGATTCTCGAGGACCCGGAGCGCGTCGTCGTCGGTGTCACGCACATGCGCGCGGAAGTCGTTCCGGAAGCGGCGCCCGTGGAAGCGGATGCTGTTCCAGCCGAGCCCGAAGTCATCAAGAAGGGCAAGGTCGAGGAAGAGACCGAGGAGAAGTAAGTTGCCTGTTGCCTGTTGCCTGTTGCCTGTTGCCTGTTGCCGGTTTCCAGTTGCCTGTTTTCGAACGCCCCGCGAATTTGCGGGGCGTTTTTTCTTAGAATGGCGTCATGGCTCGGCTCTCGAAGAAATCAAAGGACCAGGTTCCTCCGGACGTTCAGGACCTCTACGCGCGCGTCGGCCAGCAGCGCGGCAACGTTCCGAACATGTTTCGCATCTACGCGCATCGTCCCGAGATTCTGAAGACGATGGTCGCGCACATGCAGGCCGTCACGAACACGGGCACGGTGCCGGTGAAGACGAAGGAGCTCGTCGCGTCGCTCGTCTCCCGTCTCAACAGTTGTGAATATTGAAACCGGTCGCACACCGCGCAGGCTGCGCGGCTCGGCGCCACGGAGGAACAGCTGCAGGATCTCGTCAACTTTGAAACAGGCCCGTTCGATGAGCGGGAGAAGGCCGCGCTCGCGTGGGCGAAGCAGCTCACTCTCGATGCGCATGGAGTCGACGACACCTTGTTCGCGCGGCTGCGTCAACATTACGACGAGGGAGAGATCGTGGAGATCTCGGCGATGGCCGGCTTGTTCAACTACTTCAATCGCGTGAATGACGCACTGCTCGTCGAGCCGACGAAGCCGGGTGAAGGTCTGTGAAGAGAATCTCGATCATCGCCGTGGCATCGCTTGTCGTACTGGCCGCGTGCCATCGTGAGCCTCCCGCAAAAGCGTTCGGTCCTCCGCTGCCGCCTTACAAGGCGCAGTGGCTCGACGGGAAACCATTCGACGCCGCCGATCAGAAGGGCAATGTCGTCCTGCTCAATGTGTGGGCGACATGGTGCGGCCCCTGCCGGTTCGAGATTCCCGACCTCGGCAAGCTCCACGCAAAGTATGCGAGCCGGGGATTCAAGGTGATCGGCGTCAGCCTCGATGAAGGTGGCGCGACTGACGTGAGGCCGTTTGTCGCCGATCAGAAGATTGCGTATCCGATCGTGCTCGACCCGGAGGGGAAGCTGGCGACGCTCCTCAACACGACGGTGATCCCGACGTCGATCGTGGTCGACAAGAGCGGGAACATCGTCTGGAAGCACTTCGGAATCGTCGACACGAACGACGCCACGCTGACGGCGGCGCTGGAATCCGCGCTCGCACGCTGAACGCTATCGCTGTTGCGACGCTTCTTCTTTGCGGCGGTCCGGCGTGTCGCGGTCGCTGTTGCGGCGATCGCGCTGCCGCTGAATGAACGCGACGACGTTCCGCGCGATGTGGGCCATGAGCAGACGCATCGGGACATACGCGAGAGCGATCCCGAGAGCGACCGCAGCGGCGATGACGATGAGTGTTATGACGGCAGACGACATCGACAATAACAAAGCAAGTTCCGAGCCGCTTCAGATCGACTGCGCGTCGCCTTCCGGAAGCGCGGATTCTGCCTTTTTGGTGTCAGTGAAACCATGACCCGCCGTTGACGTCGATCGTCACGCCGTTGAGGTAGTCCGCAAGCGGCGATGCCAGAAACAGAATCACGGAGGCGACGTCGTCGACGGTGCCGACGCGACGAAGCGGGATCTGCGACACGATCGCGTCCCGTTCCTTCTCGAGAGCCTCGCGGGCCATCTCCGTTTCGACGAAGCCTGGAGCGACGCAGCTGGCGATGATGTTGTCCTTCGCGCAGGCTCGGGCGATCGATCGCGTCAGGTTGACGAGCGCGGCCTTGGATGCGCCGTAGTCGGCGAACTCGGTCTCGCCGCGGAACGCAGCACGCGACGCGACATTGATGATCCTGCCGCCGCCGTGCTCACGCATCGAGCGCATGGCCAGGAATGCCACATTTGCCGCGCCAAAAACGTTGAGCTCGAATGTGCGGCGCCAGCCATGCTGCCAGGCGTCGTAATCTTTTCCGTCGAACAGGTTCTCCGCGTACGTCGCGGCGTTGTTGACCACGATGTCGATGCGGCCGAACGCCGCGATCGTTTCATCGATCAGTCGATGGACGTCATCGGCGAGCGCAACGTCGGCCTGAACCGCCACGGCACTCTTCTTCCCGATCGACGCCACGACCTCCTCGGCATCGGTGCCGCTGCGGTTGTAGTTGACGGCCACTCGTGCGCCGGCCGCGCCCATGCGCAACGCGGTCTCGCGGCCGATGCCGCGTGATGCGCCGGTGATGAGCGCAACCTTGCCGCTGAGATCGAGAACGTTCGTGGATGACATCAGGTAAGCTCCGGCAATGCCGCCAGCGGTCGAGATCACAATGTACACCCGGCGCGATTGCAGCCTCTGCGATGCCGCGAAGGCCGCCATGCGCGCGTCGGGCGTCGATATGCGGATCGAAGAGATCGACATCGACAACGATCCGGAGCTGCGCCGCCGCTACACCGACGATGTGCCCGTCGTGTGCATCGGCAACGCGGAGATCTTCCGTCACCGGATCGAGCCGTCCGAGTTTGCGCGGCTCGTCAGCGAACGCAGGCCAGGCGGCAACTCGTCGCTGGCGAAAGAGGAGTGCATCCCGTGCCGGGGAGGCGTGCCGCCGCTCAAGGGCGCGGAGCTCGAGAGCGTCGCCCGCGAGCTGGGCTCGAGTTGGCGCGTGATCAACGAGCATCATCTGGCAAAAGAGTTCCGCTTCCCCGATTTCGAGCAGGCGCTCTCATTCACGAACGCGGTCGGCGCCATCGCGGAGCGCGAGGGTCATCATCCCGACATCCATCTGGCCTGGGGAAAAGTGGGCATCGAGATCTGGACGCACAAGATCAACGGGTTGACGCGCAGCGACTTCATTCTCGCCGCGAAAATCGATCAGATTCTGCCGGTGTGACGACTACACCAGGCCGCGATCAGCGAGCTCGCGCTTCACGAACGCGTACACGATCGGCGCGAGCACGACGCCGCCAACGCCGAACGCAGCCTCACCGATGATGATCGCCATCAGGATTTCCCACGCCTGGGAGTCGGTCTCGCCGCCGACGATGCGGGAGTTCACCAGGTATTCGAGCTTGTGAATGATGACGAGGAAAGCGAGCGACGCGAACGCCGTCGAGATCGAGACACCCATCGACAGGATCGTGATCACCGTGTTCGACACGAGATTGCCGATGACCGGGATCAGACCGCAGACAAACGTCACCAGAACGAGCGTCGAGCTGAACGGGACGTGAACGCCGAACAGCGGCAGCAGGACGAAAAGGTAAATCGCGGTGAGAGTCGTGTTGAGCGCCGAGATTTTGAGCTGCGCGGTCGCCACGCGCGCGAACGCGTCGCTGAACCGTTCCATCTTCTCCGAGAGGTGACGGGCCAGCAGCCCCTGGCGTTCCTCGCGATGCGTCACGTGACGGAAGAAGACGAGCACGGCCAGCAGGATCCCCATGATGCTCCGGACGACTCCCATGCCGATGTACAAGCCGCCGGCACGCAACGTCTGCGCATGCGTCTTCAACCACGTCGCAATCATCAGCTTCAGGTCCTCGGCATCGGTCATGACGTCGGGGATGAACTCGTGACCGAGTCCTCCCAGCCACAGTTGTACGGACCCGAGGATCTCGGCCATCTGGTTCATCATGTCGGGGATGTTCGAGGCACCGTGACGGATCATCGTCACCGTGAGCGCGATCGCGCCGATGATGACGGCGGCGGTCAGGATCGTGACGACGACGACCGCCAGCGGCCGGGCTGTGCTGCCGAGCCGGCGCGACATCCTCTTCGTCACCCCTTCGAGAATCCCGTACAACGCGAGCGCAACGACGGCGGCGGACACGAGATGTTCAAACAGCACGAAGAACAGCAGAGACGCCAGCAGCGCCCAGGCCGCGATCTCGACAGCCTGCGGCCGCCGGCTGACCACAGCCATCTGCGCCGGAGCCACCTCGGCCGGCGCCAGGGGCACAATGGGGTTCGTGCTCATCCATTCGATTGTAATCCTCACGCCCGCGACTGGCCGAACTCCTGCACGACCCACGGCCGGGAGACCGGGATGACGACCGTTGCAGGGATATTCGATTCACTCGAGGAAGCCGAAGCTGCTGTTCAGACGCTGAAAGCGCACGGGATCAGCAACGGGCAAATCAACGTTCTGGCGCGCGGTGAATCGTCGTTTCCGGTCCATGCAAAACAGGCCGGTGGTGCGATCGGCGGTGCTCTTGGCCTGGGCGCCGTGACGTTGCTTCCCGGCCTTGGACCGGTGATCGGCCTGGGCATGCTCGCCAGCGGATTGATCGGCGCGGCGCTCGGTGCCGCTGCCGGAGCGGCCGTCGACCGCCACACCCAGGGCGTCCCGAACGAGGACCTTTTCTTTTTCGAAGAGACGATTCGGAGCGGTGGTGCAGTCGTCATCATCGAGACACGCGATGCGACGCAGGAGACGCAGGGGCGGAACCTGATCGAGCGCGCCGGCGGACGAGCGACGCACGTGGTCCGTCGCGACTGGTGGCAGAGCCGCCGGCAGCCCGAGGGCGACTATCTGCGTTCACGCGGTTACGAGCTCGAGCCGGT
>DASVHS010000323.1:0-10643 GCA_036382495.1 Thermoanaerobaculia bacterium
CTTACTGCGTCTGGACGCCTTCCGGATACTGCAGGAACACACCGTTCGAGAACAGGATGTCGTCGTTGAAGTTCGTCGTCGCGCCGCCAACAGAGGCCGGGTCGAAGCCACCGACACCAGCCGAGTCACCGTTCTTCGCGGCTGACCAGACGATGTAGTTCTGCGCCGGCTTGGAGTCTTTCCAGGGCTGGTCAGCGTAGAACTTCAACTTGTTACCCCAACCGTCTTTGTTCGGCAGGAGCTTGATGTAGGTCGGCGCGAGGGCGCCGGAGATCGACGTGATGCCGACGGCGTTGCTGCACGCGGTGATCGCGGTGATCGCACCGGCCGCGTTGTACTTGTTGACGTCCGTCGCGCGTGCTTCCCACGCGGTGGCGATCGTACGCATGTCGGCCATCGTTCTCTTCTGCTTCGCGCGCTGCATGGCGGTGAGAAGGTTCGGAATGGCGATTGCTGCAAGAATGCCGATGATCGCAACGACGATCAGCAGCTCGATGAGGGTGAAACCTTTCTGCTTCCTACTCATTTGAATTCCTCCTTGACAGTCCCTCATAAGGGCAACCGGTATACCACTCGGCCTCTCCCGTATAACCTTTTGAAAATCAGTTGGTTATCTTTTTTGCGGTGCGCGCAACAGCGAGGAATCTGACAGTTTTTGTTTGTATCCGGCGACAGTTTCTGTCAGCAATGAACGGAGACCAAAAACAGAACGAGCGCTCGGTTTGGGCGCTCGTCAAGACGAAGCGAATGCGGATGACGCTTACTGTGTCTGCACGCCTTCCGGATACTGAATGAATATGCCGTTGGAAAACAGAATGTCATCGTTGAAGTTCGTCGTCGCGCCGCCCGCACTGCTCGCCGTCGTGTCCCAACCGCTGGTTCCGTTGGAATCTCCGTTTCTTGAGGCAGACCACACGATGTAGTTCGCCGCCGCCTTGGAGTCGTTCCACGGCTCGTCCGCGTAAAACTTCAGTTCGTTTCCCCACCCGTCGTGCTCGGGCAGCAGCTTGATGTACGTTGGCGTCACCGCGCTCGATAGCGAGCCTTGGGCGATCAAGTTGCTGCAGCGCGTAATTGCCGTGATCGCGCCGGCGGCGTTGTAACGATTGAGATCGGTGGCGCGTGCTTCCCAGGCCGTGGCAATTGTCCGCATGTCGGCCATCGTCCGCTTCTGCTTCGAGCGCTGAATCGCCGTCAGCAGGTTCGGGATTGCGATCGCCGCAAGGATGCCGATGATCGCGACGACGATCAATAGCTCGATGAGCGTGAAACCCCTCTGTTTTGTCTTCATTGTCTTCTCTGCCGGACCGGGATAGGGCAACCGATATACCAATGCTTCAGTTTACCGCAAAGAAAACGAATCAGAGCACTTAGCGTTACGCCAATCGATGCCGATCGTCGCGAACTGACGCTTTTTCGATGAGCCGGCGACACTCTACGTCACTTTGCAAACGCGAAACGCGAAACGACCCGCCTCAGATACTCGACTCCCTGCTGGAAGTAATCGACGCGAATCCGTTCGTTTGGCTGATGGATTGTCTCACTCTGAAAGTAGTCGACGGGGAAGGGATCGATCCCGTACGCAGCGATGCCGCGTTTGCGGAGGAAACGCGAGTCGTTGAACCAGCGGTTGAGAATCTCCGTCCCCACAGGCGCCCCATACGCACGCTTCGCCTCGTCGGCCAGCAGGGCGAACATCGGTGTCCGGTCGGACGTCAGCGGCGCCGGCCCCTCTTTGCGAACGATCTCTCCGATCCGGACGCCGAAAGGCGCAATTTTGTTGCGCAACCAGGCGATGCGCTCATCGGGATTCGTATCCGGAAGATTCAACAAGTGCGTGCGCATCTCCCACGCTCCGTCGCGCGGCACGACCGCCTCCGCCCAAACGGTGTCCTGTGTCATCTCACGGTAGCCCGGAGGCAGCCGCCAGAAGTCTCCGGCGGCGATCGTGCGATCGACATCTTCGAGCTGGGCGCGGAAGTCGATCCGCTGCGGCGCCAGATCGCGCATCCAGCTCCTGACCTCCGCCGTGATGCGTTCAGGCGAGCGCTGGTAGAACCATGGCTCGAGCGCGATCCTGACGTCCTGCAACAGCGCTCGCGACGCGCCGCGCAGCAGCAGCGTGACCGTCTGCTTCGTTCCGATCTCGATTCCGAAGTACGTCACACGCTCCATCTGCATCTCGGTGATGCCGCCTTCGTGCAGCGCATACCGGATTCCGGCGAATACGTCGGGTCGATGCTCGGTCAACCATTTCATTCCGAGACTACTGCCTGATTCTTCGTCGGCGACGGCGAGGAAAACGAGATCGCGCTCGGGTTGGCGGCCGGCGTTGGCCACGTCGAGGAACGCGCGCAGCTCGCAGATGCCGATGCCTTTCATGTCGAGCGTGCCACGGCCGTAAATCTGATTGAGCACGATGTTGGCGGCGAACGGCGGTTGCGACCACTCCGCCGGGTTGGCGGGGACGACGTCGATGTGATGAAGGAGAAGCAGTCCTTCATTCGGACGTCTCCCCTTGATCCGCGCGTAGAGGCTGGCGCGGCGCGGCGCGGATTCGATGATTTCCGCGTGAACGCCATTCGACTCGAGGATCTGCGCGAGCCATTGCGCGGCAGGCAGCTCGTTGCCGGGCGGATTCGACGTGTCGATGCCGACATAGTGTCGAAGCAGATCCAGCTCCGGAGTGTTCTTCGTCTGCTTCGGAACGTACGCGTTCTCGTGCGCGAGCTCTTCGGCGTCCCGATCACTGAAGATCAACGCCGCGGCTGTAGCGACGATCGCAGCAAGGACTACGACCACCGCGATCTGACGCTGCGTGCGATGCCGCCGCGGATCGATGCTGCTCAAGCGGTCCGCCATCGCAGCGCCACACCCGCCAGCGCCAGGATCGCGATGACCGAGATTGCCCCGCAGATCGGGACGAGCGTGTTGCGATACTGCATCGTGACGCGATGCCGGCCGGCCGGAACGACCACTCCCTGATAGGCGACGTTGGTCACGATGGATGTCGCCCGCATGCCGTCGATCGCGATCTTCCAGTACTTGTGCGGTGTCACGCTCATGACCAGGAAGCCTCGCCCCGGCGCCTTGACGTCGATCGTCGCATCGTTCGCGTGCTCTTCCACTCGATCGACGATTCCGCGCACCGGAATGAACGCCGGCGTGTTGATGAACGCGACGTTGCGGCTGTAAGTCTGAGTGGTCATCCTGCTGACGAAGTCGCTCGGGCCCGAGACCGTCACGATCTGATCCGCGAAGTAATAACGCGGCTGATGTTCCTGCTCGATCAGGGCCACGGGTGCGAGTCTCGTGAAGTCACCCTCCGCGTTCCGATCCTCTTCCTCGAAGTTGTTGTATCCGGCGCGGTACCAGGCGTTCGACATCGCCATCAACGGGATCCACCAGTCCGGCCGGCCGGCGCGGCTGATGTCGCGCACGGCCCGGCCGAAGTCCGTAGTCGGCCGCAACGCCGTCTTGTCGTAGTCACGCTCCATGACCGAGGAGACGCCGTATGCGACGTTGATCGCGGGAAAGAGTCCGTTGCGCGCCACCCAGTAGCTCTGCAGTCCGGATCGGAAAAACTTGTGGCCGGTCTGCGTGTCGGTTTCCCAGGCGGCCTGATGGTACAGGCGATACGTCGCGCGATTTCCGGGCAGCGCATCCGCGAGTGGCGGCCGCTGTGTGAAGAACTGATTCGTGATGCGCGGATTCAATTCGTGCACGACGAGCGCAAGATCGCCGCAGACGAAAAGGAGCGCCGCCGTCGCCCAGACCGCACGCCGCGTGCGATGCATCGCCAGCAACAGGATGAGCAGCGCCAGCGCGCGAGCCGCAGCCGCGGTCCAGTCGCTCCACGCCTGCGCAATCATCAGCATCGCGCCGCCGCTCGGCTCGAGACCGAACGCCGCGAGAAAGCCGTCGACTGAGTACGGTGTGTAGCCGAGGAGGCAGATGACCGAGGCGACGATTCCTGTGGCGAGGGTGAACGCCGTCGCGATCTCGATGATCTGCGTGTCTCCATCGAGCGCCCGATCCAGCATGTGCGCGCCGAACACGATCGCGGCGAACACTCCCATGAGGATGAACTTCTCCGGGTATCGCAGCGATGACGCGATGCCGGCTCGGTACAGAACGCCGAGGAACGGGGTGTACGCGCCGAGTGCGATGAGCACGGAGATCGCGAACAGGATTGCAAGAAGGCCGGATCCGCGAACACGACGGACGACGCCGGCAATGACGAATGCAACGACGGCGAGGCCGCAATAGATGTTCAGCAGGAAGGGTATGCCGAGGCTCGGATAGAGCCGTGCCGCCCAATACCAGGGCAGTCCGTTGATCGATATGTGGCCGAGGATGTTGGGAAAGATGAGCTCTGCGAGTTTTGCGGGAGGCATGCTCCACGCCGCGACGAGATCGAAATTGAAACCCTCAGCGCGGATCGAGTCGCGCATGAGATCGCGCGCCGGAATGATCTGCACGGCCGCGACGAACAGCGCTCCGATCGAGATCGCCGCGATCCATGCGGCGTTGCGCAGCATCGACAGCCCTGGCGACGGCTGATGCCATCCGCGATAGAGCGCATACGCACCGATGATCACGCCGGTCTGGATCAGCGTGGTCGGCTCGCCGGTCAGGCATTGCAGACCCAGCGCGAGCGATGACAGCGCGAAGTCGCGCGGGTTCGGGTGCAGAAGAAATCGCCGGACGAAAAGGCAGGTCAGCGGAATCCAGACGGCGCAGAAAAAGATCGGAAGGAGATTGACGAGCGAGAGCACGATCCCGCCCAGCCCGAACGCAATCGCCCCGAACACCGCCGCCTCCGCCCGCAACTCCATCGAACGGAGCAGCGCGTACATTCCGATCAACGCGACGTAGATGTGCAGCAGGACGAGCAGCCGGAATCCGAAGTCGTAGTTCGGCAGGAAGATCAGCCAGTTCGGCGGATAAAACACTTCGTGCTGCGGGTTGGCGGCCAGTGGTTGTCCGCCGGAGAAATAACGGTTCCAGTACGGGAACTCACCGCCGCGCACGACCTCGCGCAGGATCTGCTTCATCGGGTAGTGGTAACGGCTCAGATCGCGGAGGTACAGGCCATTGACGCCCGTGAGAACGTCCCAGAACAGAATCGTCGGGAGGATGACGAGCAGCGCGACGGCGAGAAGGTCGTGGCGTCGTTGTGGCGTCGTCACTCGGTGGATTCTACGACGGCGCTCCGCCGCGGTCGAAGAATCGTGAGCAGCAGCAGCGCGCCGGCGGTGACGGCCGAGAGGACGCCGCCGCGCTGGGCGAGCGTGTTCCGGTAACGCATTTCGATGTGGTGGCGTCCCGGAAGAACGGTCAGACCCTGATAACCGATATTCGTGACGACGGGCGCCGCTTCGCGTCCGTCGATCGTGATCCGCCAGTATTTGTGCGGCGTGACGCTCATGACGAGGAAGCCCTTGCCGAAGCTCTCGACGTCGAGGAACGCGTCGTTCGCCGTCTCGCGCAGCGAGCGAACGGTGCCGCTGGCCGGGACGAACGACGGCTGCTGCACGAACGCGGCGCGGTTCGAGTAGCTCGAGTCGCTCAACTTCTTCACGAAGTCCTCGCGGTCCCTGATGCGCACGACCTGATCCGCGAAGTAGTAGCGCGGGTAGTGTTCGCCTTCCAGAAATCGGATCGCGATCGCCTTCTTCATGTCTCCGTGAACGCGTTTCTTCTCTTCTTCGAAATTCCGATAGACGCCGCGATACCAGGCGTTCGACATGGCCATGAACGGCTGATACCAGTCGGCACGGCCGGACCGCTTCACATCCCAGATCGAGTCGACGAGATCGACCGTCGGCAGGAGCGCCGTCTTGTCGTAGTCGCGTTCGAGCACGGTGCGCACGTGCGAACCGGCCGGGGTCATCGGAAAGAGCCCGTCGCGCACGACCCAGTACACGGCGTCGCCGGTCGAGAAATACTTTCGCGCGATCTCGTCCGTTCCGTACCAGTCCGCCTCATGGAAAACGCGATACTCAGCACGATTCGCGCGAAGCGTCGACGCGATCGGTGGCTGTTGCCTGAAGAACCCGCCGGGCATGCGCGGATTGAGCTCCCAGCAGACGACGCCGAGATCGGCGCAAAGAAACAGGATGGCCGCTGTGAACCAGAGTTTGCGGCGACGCGTGTACATCGTCAGAAGCAACGCGGTCAGGAGTGCGCCGCGCACTGCCGCGACGATCCAATCCTCGCGAGAGATCTTGACGAGGTAGTTCCCGAACGGACCGCTCTGCCCCCACACCTTCATGAAGACGCGCGAATACAGCGGAGTGAACGCCAGGACGGCCAGGATCGCCGCGACGAGCGTCGTCGCCAGCACGAATCCGGCGGCGGTATCGCCGAGACCTGCGTCGCCGTCGAGGGCCCGCTCCAGCATCTGCGACGCGAAAATGATCGTGGCGAACATCGCCATCAGGATGAACTTCTCGGGATAGCGGATCGAGCTTGCGATGTGAGCGTCGTAGAGCCATTTCAAGAGCGGCGTATTCGATCCGAGTGCGAAGAGGCTCGAGATCACGGCGATGATCAGGACGAGACGGCCGCCGCGGGGACGGCTGAACGCGCCCGCGATCGCGAGCGAAGTCACGGCCAGTCCGCTGTAGACGCTGAACAGAAACGGCGAACCCATCCCGGGATAGAGGCCGCTTCCGTAGTACAACATGACGTTCTTGACCGCGATGTGGCCGAGGATGTTCGGGTAAATCAGCTCGGCAAACTTCGCCCAGGGCATGCTCCACGCGCCGACGAGTCCGAAGTCGAACGGACGCGAGCGGGCCGACGCCGCGACGTGATCGAGCGCCGGCAGCATCTGCGCGCATCCCACGAGAAACGCGGCGATCGAGATCATGGCAATCCAGAGCACGTTCGTGAGTGCCGCCCGGACGCGATGCGTCGAGTCGTACCAGCCTCGGTACAACGCGTACATCCCGATCAGCAGTCCGGTCTGGATCACCGTCGTCGGCTCGGCGACGAGAAACTGCATGCCGAGCGACAGCGACGCCAGTGCGAAGTCGCGCGCCCGTCGCCGCATCAGAAAGCGGCGCACGAACAGGCAAGTCAGTGGAAGCCACGCCGCGCAGAACAGGATCGGCAGCAGGTTGATGTACGAGAGGTAGATGCCGCCCATCCCGAACGCGAGCGCGCCGAAGAACGACGACTCGCTGCGCAGGTCCATCGAGCGCAGAAGCGCGTACATCCCCAGGAGACCAATATAGATATGGATGAGGATGTGCAGCCGGTACCCGAGATCGTAGCTCGGCAGGAGGATCAGCCAGGTGAACGGGTAGAAGACCTCGTGCTCGGGATTCGCGGCGATCGGCTGCCCCGCCGAGAAGTAGCGATTCCAGTACGGGAACTCGCCGCCGAGGGCGATCTCGCGAAGGATCTGTTTGGTCGGGTAGTAGTAGCGCGTGAGATCGCGCATGTAGAAGTTGTTGATGCCCAGAAGGACGTCGCCGAAGAACAGCGTCGGCAGAAGGATGAGCAGCGCGACGGCAAGACGATCGTGTTTTCGGAGGGATGAGGGATTAGGGATGAGGGATGGAATGACAGAGAGTGCTGAATCGGGAGCGGTCTGCTGTGGCGTTTCGATCGCTTCGGACACCGGACGCGGATTGTACAGGCTCACGCGCGCGCGGGCGTGACCGGCGCGGCGATCACCGGATCGCGGAAGATGCGATGCGACCAGATGCGCTTCTTGTGCAGCTTGTACAACACCATCGTCTTGAGGATGGCCAGGCCGTAACGCGTCGCGCGCCAGAATCCGATCTGTGAGGCCTCGTCGAAGTAACGCGTCTGAATCGGCACTTCGCGAATCAGCATTTTCTTGGCGACGCCCTGGGCGATGATCTCGGTGTCGAACACGAAGTCGTCGGAGTTCGCTTCGAAGTTGACGCTTTGAAGGTAACGGCGCGAGTACGCGCGAAAGCCGGAGTGGTATTCGGAGAGGAAGACGTAGAACGTCGCGTTCTCGACCATCGTCAGAAACAGGTTCGCCCAGTACTTCCACTTCGGCATGCCGCCCTCGATCGGCCGTCCGCCGAGCATGCGCGACCCGAACACGGCGTCGCATTCTCCGCGCAGCAGCGGCTGCACGAGCTGCGGGATGATTTTCGGATCGTATTGATGATCGGGATGGACCATGACCATGATGTCGGCGCCCATCTCGTCCATCGACGTCCGGTAGCACGTCTTCTGATTGCCGCCGTAGCCGCGGTTCTTCTTGTGAACGATCGTGCGGATGCCGAGCTGGCGCGACAACTCAACCGTCCGATCGCGCGAACAGTCATCGACGAGAAGGATCTCGTCAACCCAGTCTTTCGGGATGTCGTCGAAGGTGGCCTGGAGAGTCTTTTCGGCGTTGTAGGCCGGAAGGACCGCCACGACCTTTTTTTCGTGGAGCGGCATACGGGCGCGGGAGAGTAACACAGTCAGAACGGCCAGTAATCCGGCGGTTTGCGCTGCTCGTCACGCGCGATCGCCTCGAGCGCTGCGCGTGTGCGAGGATCGTCCGGCGCCGCGCGGCGAATCGCGGTCGGGTCGCCGAAATGCACAGCTTCCACGACCGCCCGCACGTTCTTCGAGCCTGCTCCGGCGAACAGGAAACCGGCGAAGAACCAGGTCGCCCCTCCGGCCACGAACCACGCGATTCGCCGTCGTGGCACTGCGATCAGCGTGGCAACCAGCACGAGTGCGAACGGGATCGCGATCGCCAGCGGGCGCGAGATGAAGTGGAAGAGATTCGGAGCGACATAACCGTCGCGAAGAATCGGCCAGGAAAATGTCATCCACGGCATGGCGAAATCGCTTCCGACAAATGGAAAGACAAGGGTCACGATCGCGACGACCGTGACAGACGCGCCGAGGAGCAGCCAGTCCATGATCGTTGGCGCCGCGAACGCGATGAGAAGCGCGAGGAACGGGAGCGTGGGAACGAGGTAACGCGCTCCGACCGTCCAGCCGCCATGCCAGTTGGGATATCCGGCGAACGTCAGGAGGATCGAGATCGGCGTCGCGACCAGCGCCACGAACGTCGATCGTGGAAGTGTTGCGTACGCGCGGCGAATCCCGGGCCAGGCCAGGAGGAGAACGGGGGAGAACACGAACAGACCCTTCGCCGGGTCGGCGAGCAGTCGCAGAAGAATGATTGGCGACGGAAGGCCCACGCCGAACAGCCCGTGCTGCGCAACCTGCCGGTAAAACGGTTGCCACTCGTGCGCCGAAGACAGCGTGAAGACGCTTCCGAACGCGACATGGTTGTAAATCGCGAGCGCGATCGCGAACGGAAGTCCGCCGGCCATGACGCGCAGCGCTCCCGAAAATCGCAGACGTGGCAGCGCGCACGCGATGAGGACCAAGGCGGGGATCGCGGACGGGTACTCGGAGAGGACTGCCAGCCCGATGAGCAGGCCGGCAGCGAGCTCGCGGGTCGCAGGTCGCGGGTCGCGGGGGCTTTGTGCATAGAAGAGCGCGAAGGCTCCGAATAATGCGAACGCCGAAAGCGCGTGCGCGAAGAACAACAGTCCGTATGCGAAGAGCGGCGTGCCGAACAACATGGCCACGACCGCGAACGTTGCGCGATCTTCACTTGCGCCGAAACGAATTGCTGCCGCGCCGACGGAGAGCGCCAGCAGGACCGCCGGCAATGTCGATCCGAGGAGTCGCATCGCGGTGAGCGTGAAGCGCATGTTGTGTGGAGTGGGCGGCCCGACGATCCTTCGCGCGAACGCGTAGCCGGGCAGTCCGACGAGCGCAGCGCCGGGCGCCTTGTTCGAATACTTCCGGCCGTCGACCTCCGACAGATCCTCGGTCTCCGTGTTCGTCGCAGCGACGGCGCGCGTGACCTCGATCGTGTGAAAGTCGACGATGGCCACGGCGAGATCCCACCGGCTGAACTCATTCGGCGAGACGTAATGGGGAAATACGGGGATCACGACAATAGCGAGAATCGCGTAGAGGATGACCGGCACGACGTGACGCGGCGGCGTCATCAGAACGGCCACGGGTCGGGCGGAACTCTCATCATCCGCGCGGCGATTGCCTCGAGCGAGCGTGCATTCGGATCGCCGGCCGGCAGCGACTCAGCGATCGCATTCGCGTCATCGAAGTGGACGCGCTGCACGAGCGCACGCACGTACGGCGGTCCGGTGCGCGAGCGTTCCGCGGGAAAACCGACCGCGAACCACAGGACCGCGCCGAAGATCAGAAGCGCGATGCGGCGTGCCGGCACGGCGAGCATCGCCGCCGCCGCAACGATCGCGAACGGGACCGCGATCGCCAGCGGCCGCCAGACAAAATGCAGCAGGTTCGGCGCGACCAATCCCTTGCGCAGCATCGGCCACGCGAACGAGATCCACGGCGCGGGGTAATCGGGCGCCACGAACGGAAAGACGAGAGACACGATCGCGATCACCGTCACCGAGGCGCCGAGGAGCAATGCCTCGATGGAAGTCGCCGCGGCGAACGCGATCAGCAATGCCAGAAACGGAACGGCAGCGACAAGATAACGCGCGCCAACCGTCCATCCGCCGAACCAGTTCGGATAGCCCGCGAACGTCAGGAGGATCGACAGCGGTGCCGCGATGAGCGCGATGAATGCGCCGCGGGGCATCGCC
>DASVHS010000324.1:0-10673 GCA_036382495.1 Thermoanaerobaculia bacterium
CGATGCCCCTGCCGAAAAGCGTCCTCTGCACGAATTGCGACCGCACCTATCCTGAAGGCTGGAGGCGCTGCCCTTACTGCGGACACGACGCCCTCCACTTCAAGCAGGATGCGCAGGCGCGCCGGTTCATGCAGAAGAAACTGCAGGAGTTCGAGCAGCGAACGGGTAAAGCAAAGCGCGACGAGAAGCGTCCCGCCCCACCGCAGCAACGTGGACCGCGCCCCGAACGCGGCGGCCAGCCGAAGAGCCGTCGCGAGCGCGATCGCGACCGTGATCGGCAGCGCCCGCGCCAGCGCAGCGAACGCCCGCAACAGCAGCAGCAGCAACCACCACAACAACAGCAACAACGCCCGCCACAGCAGCAACAGCAGGGGCAACAACAGCCCGGCGAACGTGGGCCTCGCGGACGACGACGTCGCCGTCGTGGCGGCGCGAATCGCGCGCCGTCAGCGACTCCTCCGCCGGCCACAAATGCGGTTGAAGTCAGCGCCGGCTCGAAGCCGCCAGGGCCGCCAGGCGAAGGTGGCGGGGGTGGCAAGCGCCGCCGGTTTCGACGGCGACGGCGCGGCGGCGACGGTGGTAGTGGCGGCGGCAATCCTCCCGCACCGCCGCAGCAGCCAGGCAGCTAGGTTCCCTAAGTCGTCGTGCGCTCGGGCATCGCCCCTTCCGGTGGCGCGGCGGCAGGGCGCTTCATCATGAGAAAACGCGCGGCGCATTCCGAAAAGCCTTCGCATCGAATGCAATAGCCGTCGGTGCTCTCCGGCTTGTAATCGGCGGGCGGGCAGATGTTCACGCCGCGCACGATGTCGCGCTCGCAGACTCCGACCATCCGATCGATCTCAGTCGCGCTGCCGCCGTTGACCGCGCGCCTGATGGCGACGAAGCGTGCCGCGTTTCTGATCGCGGTACCGTCCGGCATCTCATCCTCATCGACAGCGTCGCTCTCGCGGATCACGATCACGCGCACGCGCTGCGAGAGAAAGAACGCAAATGCCGCTGCCGCGCCCGTCAGCGCCGCCACATTCGAACGACCTCCGGCAAACACGCCGGTGATCAGAACGAGCGCGGCAATCCATGCGATCCAGCGGATGCGCACGGGCAACGCGCCGAAGAGATAGAACGTCTGCTGCGGAAAGGTGGACGCGTAGACGAACAGCAGCGAGAAATTCACGAAGTACGATCCGAGGAGAGTGATCCCCAGTCCGGCGGCGGCGACGGCGGAGCCGACGGAGGAGATGGCGAAGAACGTGAGGAAGTTCCAGGTACCCCACTCTTCCTCGACAGCCGATCCCATCAGATAGAGGAGAAGAAGCGTGAAGAACAGAACGAGCGGCCGCGGGAACACGAACGATCCCTGCCCGGCCTGAGTGAACTGATACGTGAAGACGCGCCAGATCTCACCGTCGGCGACTGCGTTGCGTTCGAACGAAAACAGCCGCGCGTATTTCTGCGCGTCCTGATATTCGAGAAAAAAGAACGCGATCGTCATGAACAGCAGGATGTAGACGCTGTTGAGATTCTCGCCTCGTGATCGGAACATGGGGACCCGTTTTTCTCAGCGGACGATGACGTTGTCAATCCGCTGGAATGTCAGTGTAGACCCATTCACAATGCGATGCTTCGCGGCCTGACCATCACCCAACTCGAGGACATATTTCGCGACCGCGTGCGGCGGATAGCTCGGACATGGATCGGCTTTGCACGGCGGAACGCCATGCTCGACGTGGACGACGCGCTTCTGATCGTCGATCCAGATCATGTCGAGCGGCACGAGCGTGTTCTTCATCCAGAACGGGTAGTCGCCGCTCTGCGCGAACACGAAGAGCATGCCCGTGCCTTCAGGGACGCGGTCGCGGAACATGAGCCCCTGCGCACGCGTGTCGTCGTCGGCCGCGACTTCGATGCGGACCTGCGATCCATCGGGCAGCACCGCGATCGGACCGTTGTAAGTCTGACCGGCCGTGCTCGGCGGAGTGGTGGTGGTCATCGGTTTCGCGCAAGTGAGGACGAGCGCCATCAGCAACGCGCTACTTCTCACTCTCGACCTCGACCACATCCTCTTGTTTCTGATCCTTCGGGATGAGGTCGTATTTCTTCGCGTAGTAACGGAAGGAGCGGAACGACATCCGCAGCAGCTCGGCGGCCTGCGTCTGCACGCCACCGCTGCGCTCGAGCGCTTTGAGCATGAAGATCTTGCCGATCGCTTCGAGATGGTCCTGCAGCGAGAGACCTTCCGGCGGCAGCTCGAATGTCGCGTCGGGGATGCGTCCTCCCAGCAGCACATGCTCCGGTAGCGACTTCGTCGTCAGCACCTCGGACGCCTCGAGCGCGATCATGCGCTCGATCACGTTCTCGAGCTCGCGCACGTTCCCCGGCCAGTGATACTTCTCGATCGCGCGCATCGCATCGGTGGAGATGTGCTTCTGCGGGACGCCGAGGTTGTTGCAGTACTTGGCGATGAAGTGTTCGACGAGGAGCGGGATGTCTTCCTTGCGGTGACGGAGCGGCGGCAGCTCGATCGGGATGACGTTGATGCGATAGAAGAGGTCCTCGCGGAACGTGCCTTTCTGAATCGATTCGGCGAGATCGCGGTTCGTCGCAGCGATGACGCGGACCTCGACCTGCGACTCGATGTTGGAGCCCACCTTGCGCACGATGCGATCCTGCAGGACGCGAAGCAGCTTGATCTGCATGGCCAGCGTCGTCTCGCCGATCTCGTCGAGGAAGATCGTGCCGCGATCGGCTTCCGCGAACAGGCCGCGCTTCTCGCGGATCGCGCCGGTGAACGCGCCGCGCTCATGACCGAACAGCTCCGACTCGAGCAGGTTTTCCGGAAGCGCGCCGCAGTTGATCGACACGAATTTGCCGCGACGACCGGAGTTGTAATGGACAGCGCGCGCGATCAGCTCCTTGCCCGTGCCGGACTCGCCGGAAATCAGGACGGTCGAAGTCGTCTTCGCGACGCGCTGCACGATCGAAAAGATCTCCTGCATCTTCGAGCTCTTCCCGATGATGTTCGCGAACGTGAACTTCTCTTCGAGCGCGCTCCGGAGGTGGAGGTTTTCGTCCTCGAGCTCCTTCCGCTCGACGGCTTTGCGGACGATGATCTTGAGCTCTTCGATGTCGAACGGCTTGGCGATGTAGTCGAACGCGCCCGCCTTCAGCGCGTCGACCGCCGACTTCGTCGACGTATGAGCCGTGATCATGATGAAAGCGATCGACGGAGTCTGCGCCTTGACCTCGCGGATCAGGTCGATGCCGGATCCATCGGGGACCATCAGGTCGCACAACACAAGGTCGGGCTCGTTCTTCGCGATCGAAGCGCGACCTTCGGCGAGGGTTGCCGCCGCGTCGACGTGCCATCCCTCTTCCTCGAACACGATGGTGAGGAAGTCGCGCAGCGATGCTTCGTCGTCGACGATGAGGAGATCCACGGCTCGATTATAGAGGCGCCGGCTCGAAGGCGAGGAGATCCCTGAGATCGCTGAGCTTACGGTCGTCGATATATTCGCCGGCCATCGTCGTGAGCAGCCGTTCGATGCCGGCTTTGTGCCTCCGACACCCCAGACCAGGAAGACGGTCGGGGCCGAAACGGACGATGGCGGCGTCGCGCGTGACACGCGACCTAAGAGTCAGTGGAGTGGCGGCGGCCTCAGCAGCAGGCGACGCGCGAGGCGCGAGGAATCGCCGTCGCGTCTCATTCTTGCGCGCCACAATCTCCATCACCCGCGACCGATCTCCATTCGGCAGAAAGTAGATCGCCCTGACCGACTCGCGTTTCTGTCCGATGCGCAGCGCGCGTCCGTTGCGCTGATCGATCTTCACCGGGTTCCACGGAAGGTCGTAATGAACGATGGTGCCGGCGCGCTGCAGGTTCAAACCCTCCGCGGCGAGATCAGTCGCCACGAGAACGTCGGCATAGCCGGCGCGAAAACTCTCGATCGCCTCCGCCGCGCGACGCCGATCACGTCCGGTCGCGAGCACGGCGCGACGAGACATTCGCACAGCGTCGTAGAGATCCATCGCCGTCGCGGCCCATCCGGTGAAGAGGACTGCCGGTTCATCACCGAGCTCGTGCAGCAACGACTGCAATTTCTGTCGCGGCGACGATGCGACGCACGCTTGCAGTTCGTCCAGTCGCAGGATCTCCGCATCGATCTCCTGCGCGTTCGCACTGTCTCCGGAGTCGATGAACACTTCCCAGAAGAGCACCTGCTGGACGGCGTCGGCATCTTCTTCGTGTGCGAACGCGCGCCGGTACTCACGCTTCGGCAGCGCACGTCCGCTCGCGAGACACTCGATCGCGCGTTCGTAGAACCGATGCTGGCGGCGGATGCTCTCCAGCAGCGCCGATTCGCTCGACTCCAGTCTTCGCCACAGGAACTGACGAAGGATCGCGGTCTCGCCAATCAGCGGAAATTGCAGCGAACCGATGACGCGCTCCACTTCGCCATCGCCGTCGAATACGTCGTACGGAATCACGCGCGCATCGAGCGTCCCGAATTGCAATTCGACGGGAAGGACCATGCGGTCACGCCGGATGACGAGCTCCTCCACGACGCGCGCGATCGCATCGCGGTCGTCGAGCTCGAACGCGGCGTCGATCGACGGCACTCCGCGACCGGCCAGCACATCGTCCGCCGCGATCATGTCGATGAGCGCTCGCAGGTCACGCGCAGAGTTGCAGAGCGGCGTCGCGGTCACCAGCAACAACTGCGCACCGACCGATCTGCGCGCCAGCGCGTCGTAGCGCTGTGTTCGTGGATTCCGGAACGCGTGCGCTTCATCGACGACGATCAGCCGCCTGCGAGGTTCGGGCACGCGCGTGTCATTGATGATCGCGTCGTGCGTGACGATGCTCGCGTTCACGCCGAAACGGCGCAGCGTTTCGTTCCATTGTCCGGCCAGTGACGCGGGCACGATGACCTCGATCGACGCACCGCTGCGCTCCGCCTGCCGCGCCACCTCTGCCGCGATGAACGATTTGCCGAGGCCGGGCTCGTCGGCGAGGAGGACGCCGCCGCAGCGGGAGATGATCTCGATCGCGCGCGCGACCGCATCCCTTTGATGATCAGCGAGCACCGAGCCTGCGCTCCACAAAGCTGCGCAGCGGTTCGAGCTCTTCGACGCCGTAAAGCTCCGCGACGATGACGTCGAGCTCATCGGACGCGCGACCGCTGCGATGCGCCGCGCGGGAAACACGCACGAGCTTGTCCCACATCACCGATTCCGGCGTGATCCGCGGCATCGGCAGACGCGCCACCGTTCGTCCGAAGTAACGATAGTGATCGTCTTTCGCGCGCTCAGCCGTCGCGAGGAAAAATGCATCGGCAATGGTCGAGTTCAGGATCGCGGCGATGACGTACGCCTCGTCGAGCGACGCGGCATCGATCGAATACAACGTCTGATTGGGCACGAGCGGGATGGCGTGACCGTCGACGTGCACGATGTCCGGCAGCACTGCCGCCGCCATTCCTCGCGACACGTCTTTCCAGGCGACCTTCACGCCGACGTGCTCCGGCCTCACGAATGCGAGACGCAGGTGCCGGAGCCATTCCGGCGCGTCCTTCCACCCGGCTGCCGGCGGCCAGAGCATCCATTGCGAGCGCAACGTCGTCCAGCGGCGCAGATCGCGTCCGCGAACGCACCGGCACAACGCAAACATCGGAATGCGCACGCCGTCGCTTGTGACGAGATGTCCGTCGTCGATGCTTCCGTCGACGAAGAAGCGCTGGTTGTCGCCGGTCTTGACGCCCATCGTCGGCCGCCGGCCGAGCGCATCGGCAAGAGCGGCGTGCTCCGACGCGATCCGGCGCAGCGTGGCAGCGATCTGCGGCGGCACGAGCGACCACTCATTGCCCGCGATGCAGAGATCGCGCTGGGCAATATCGTGCGTTTCGCCGCCCGTCGTGATGCGCGTCGAGCCGCCCGCGCCGCGGCGCGCCACGACGCCGAGCGGAAAGGTGTCGGCACTGAAGAAGCGGCGCCGATCGCCGGTCCAGTCGATGAGATCGATCAGCGAGAGTTGCTCCTGCGCAAATCGTCGCAGGGGTGCCGCGTACGCCGCGTTCGCGATCTTCGCCGGCATCAGCATCGCCACGACGCCATCGTGGTCGGCGAGGCCGGCGGCGCGCTCGAAAAATGCGAGCGAGAGATCGGGTTGATGAAAACCCGAGCCGCGCACGCCCCGTCCAAAGAGCACGTAGCGATCGCTGTACATCCGCCGCGACTGCCGGTCGATTCGCGCATTCCGCACCCAGGGCGGATTGCCCGCGACGACGTCGAAGCCGCCGCCTGCGATCACGTGCGCGAAATGCACGTCGAACGAAAAGAAATCGAGAACGCCCTGCTCGATCCGCTCGAGTGCTGCGCGCGTCTCCGCGATGCGCGACTGGAGCTCATGACATCGAAGTTGATCGACGCGTCCGCTTTCGCCGAACAGATCCTTCGAGGGCGCGCTCGCCGAGGCGAGCTCGTTCTCATCCGCCTCGATGGCACGAGCCACGAGGTCGCTCGCCAGCCTGAGATCATTCGCTCGAAGTAGACGGAACAGCGCCGGCCGCTCGCTCCTCGGCGCATGACGATAGCGATCGATCAGATCGCTCTGCGTGCGGATTCCGCTCGACCACTGGCGATAGATATCGCCTCGATGCCCGCCGAGGAAGTCGATGGGGCTGAGGAGGGCGTTGCCCTGGAGGATGTTGCGATCGAGGTTCGGCAGCGGCGGAACGTCGTCGATCGACGCGTTGCTGCCTGAGACGATCGCCAGCCAGAGCCGAAGCTCGCATAGGCGCACGGCTTGCGGCTTGATGTCGACGCCGTAGAGCGAACGTTCCACGATCGATTGCCGATCTGGAGTGCGGTCGTCATGCGACCGCTCTAGAGCGGCGGCATGGCCGCCGCACTCCAGATTGCGCATCAGTTTCTCGATGACGTTGAGTGCGGACAAGAGGAACGCGCCGGAACCGCATGCCGGGTCCAGCACCGAGATGTTCTCCAGGCGTCGCAGCAACGCCGGTGCGACGTCGCGGATCTCGCGACTCATTTCGCCGCGGTCCAGCAGCGCGTGAAGATCGTCGCGCAGCGATTGCTGTGAGCGCGTCAGCCACTCGATGATCGCGCGCGACGTCAGCGTGTCGACGATCTCTTTCGGCGTGTAGAAGCTGCCGCTCGCGGCGCGCTCGTCGTCCGCCATCAGCGACTCGAACACCTTGCCGAGCATCTCCGGATCGATGTGCGTTCCGGCCGTGTCGGACTCGTCGACGCTGAAATCGAACTTCTCGAACACGTCTTCGAGTACGGACCGCATCAATTCATTGGAGAGTTGCATATCGAAGTGACGTCGTTCGAACAACGACGGCTCGAAGAGTCCGCCGTTGAGGTACGGTATGGCGCCGAGCGCGAGTGCGCCGTCATCGCGTTCGCTGCGCGGTGTGTTGAGGCAGGCGAAGAACAGCGGCAGGAGCACGGTCGCGAAAAACTCGCGGCCGCCGGCGCGCGCCGCGTCGTAGCGGTCGATCAGGAAGCGTCGCTCGCGGTTGAGCCAGCCCTTCTCCTGGATGAACGACAGGAAGAGCAGCCGCGACAGAATCAGCAACGCCTCCTGCCCCGCTTCCTCGACCGATTCTTCGGGATGTCTCGTTCGCAGTTCCTCCGCGACATCGCGCACGGCCGCGCGGAAACGGATGAAGAATTGCCGGCCGACTGCTTCGCGATCGAGCGCGCGATCGAAGATCCGCGTGGCGGCGTGAGGATCGGTTCCGCCCATCTCGAGAAGGTTCATCCGATCGACGGCGAGCGCCGACGGCGAATCGGAGTCGAACGAGAGCCGGCGCAACTTTCCGGTGCGCGAGAGATCGAACAGCGAGCAGGTTCGATCAGCAGTATTTACAATGACTGATTTAGTGATCACATTATAGTCGGCGTAATCGCGCAGGAATGTTGCGATCGTGTGGGACGGCACGGAGCCGTCGAGCAGAAAGACGTCGACGCGAGGCAGTCTGGCGATCAGCGAAAAGTGCGTCGTCCCGTTCCAGGGGATCGTTACGCCGCCGCGGCGCCATTCGGCGCGATCGACATCGACTCGCTCGACCGGATATCCCAGCTCGCGAAAGAGCTCGATGACCTCTTCGGCACCGCGACAACGACGCAGCCGTTCGGCCGTGATCATCGCGCACCCTCGACTACACTCACGCCGTGCCGGTCCGTTGGGCCTATCTCAAGCGAGTGCTCGCAGGTGCCATCTTCGGCATGTACATGGCCCACCTGCTGTACTTCCTCAATCCGCAAGTCGACATCAGCCCGTTCCGGCTGGTCGCCGTGACACTCGTCTACGCCGCGATCTGCGGACTCCTTTTCGGCAGCGCGTTGTGGCTGCTGCGCTGGATCCGCGTGAAGCTGTTCGGAAAAGCAGTTGTCGACGACGGTGAATACCGCGCCCACGGCTTCGGGTTCGTCGTGGTGTCGGCATTCTTCGCCGCGATCATCTACGCGATCCACCTGAGCGTGCTGCGCATTTACCTGCCCGTCGGAGCCGTGCGCATCCTGAACAAGGCCACGATCGTCATCGCGGTGACCGCGTGCATCCTCTTCATCCTCTGGCTGCTCGAGCGCAACGCCGATCGCGCCACGTCGCGCGCGATCTTCGTCACCGGCGTCGCGCTCATCGCGACGTCGTCGTTTTTTCTCTACCAGCGGCGGGAGAGCTACCGCACCGAGAAGCGCAACGTCGTCGTCGCGAACGTCGGCACGGTTGCCGGCAGGCGGCCGCTCATCGTGATCGCGATCCGCAACCTGCCGTACGACTGGATCCTCACGATGTCCGGCGACGGCACGCTGCCGTGGCTCGGCGCCGCGACCAAGCGCTGGTATTTCACGCGCATCGAGCCCTTTCCGACGACGACGCCCGACGCGTTGTGGGCCTCGCTGGCCACCGGCAAGCTGCCGTATCGCCACGGCGTGACCGGACGCTTCTCCTTTCGCACGCCGCTCAGCGGCCCTGACCCGTCGGAGCGCTTTCTGCTTTTGCCGAGCGGCGTCGCGTTCGGCGTCTGGGGACTCATTCCGCCGGTGCAGCGCATCTCCGCGCAACTCCCCGCCGGCGATTCGCTTCCGTTCTGGAAGGCATTCCAGCGGCTGTCGCTTCGAGCGGAAGTCACCGCGTGGCCCGCGGTTCAATCCGATGTTCACGGCGATCCGCGGGCAGTCGCCGCGATCGCCGAGCGTTTCAGCGGCGCCGGCGCCGCACGCTCCCGCATCCTCGGCGGACTCGCTGCCGACGAGGCAGCGATCGCGATGATGGAGCGTGGCCGTGGACTCGATCTGCGCGTTGTGGCCCTGGAAGGTTTCTCCGAGGCGCAGAAGGCGCTGCATATCTTCACGAACGATCTGCCGGCGCGCTCTTCGATGAAAGGCGCGGCGCTTCGTGCGTACGCGCACGAGATCGACCGGCTGCTGGAGTCGGTCGCTCGTGACAATCCCGATCACCTGATCGTGATCTGCTCGCCGTCCGGCGTCGTACCGCCCGAGTTGCGCGCCACGGCGTGGTCGCTCCTGTCGGAGGAGCTGAGCAACATCGATCCCGGTGCCGACGATGGATTCGTGCTGATCGCCGGACACGGAACCGCGCACAGCACGAATCCCGAGTCCGCCGTCGAAGTCGATGTCGTTCCGACTCTGCTGTTCGCAGCCGGACTTCCGGTCGGCCGCGATATGGACGGGCGAATCCTCACGGAAGCATTCGACGATGAGTTTCTGCGCCAGACGAAACTCTCGGCGATTCCGACGTACGAGGCAGAACAACTCGTCGTACGTCACAGCGGCGTCTGACATCACAGCTGCTCCCAGCGTCTGCGCTGCGCGTCGTAGCGAAGCACCCGCACTTTCGCGCTGCCGCCGAACACGCGCACCGCGTACGCGAGACCGGCCGCGTCGGCGAGGTAAATCGTTCCGGGCGTGGACTCGCCGAGCGGCGAGAACGAGCAGATCGTCGATGTCCCGAATTGCACAGGCGACGCGCCCGCGGGCATGAGCGCGCCATCAGGATCGACGCGCACCGACGCCGGAATCGAGATCGATGCGAGCTCGGGACCGCGGATCATGTAGCGCGGCGCCGTGACGCGGCGATCGACGCCGCGCTGGATGTCGTCGTTGCGTACGCCGTCGCCATCGCCGTCGTCGTAGACCGCGTACTGCCAGTCGTACGCGCCGCGCGTGAACTTCACTCCGGCGTTCGCTCCGCGTGCGATGGCGCGCGACCGCGCAATGCGAAAGATCGAACGGATCTCGTTCGCGGCGGCGCGGACCGCTGCCCGACGCCGCAGCGATTGCCATTGGGGAACTGCGATCGCCGTGGTGAGACCGATGATGGCGATCGTGATGAGGAGTTCGATCAGGGTGAATCCGCGTTTTTGCATTTGAACCTCATTGGTCGCTGGGTCGCTGGGTCGCTGGGAAGAACCGAGGAACCCAGCAACCCAGCGACCCAGCGACCCGTCAGGAAGGGGGTGCCGTCCTCGCGGACGGCACCCGGGCGGCGTCTACTTCGACGCCGTGTTGGTGGGCTGTGAACGGCGGCTCGACTTCGTACGAGCCTTACGCGCTCCCTGCACCTTCGCGGTCAGAGTCGTCTTTCCGTCGAGGGTGATGTAGGGATTGAGGCGCTCGAATGTCTT
>DASVHS010000325.1:0-2847 GCA_036382495.1 Thermoanaerobaculia bacterium
CGCGATGGGAACGAACAACTCGCTGGCTGGCGTCGCCGCGACGGACTGGACTCCGCTCGGTTTCTCGAGCTCGGGCGCTTTCGCCGGCGAGATCGTGTTCGTCGGATACGGCATCGACGCGCCGGCACTCAACTATCGCGAGCTCGAAGGCGTCGACCTCAAAGGTAAGGTCGCTCTGATGCTGCGCTACGAGCCGCAGGAAAAGGATGAGAGCTCGATCTTCGACGGGCGCAGACCGAGCCGCTGGTCCGCGATGCGCTACAAAGTGCTGCAGGCGCGTGAACGGGGAGCGGCCGCGGTGATCTTTGCGACCGGTCCGATTCAGGACGAGGAAAAAGATCGCGTCCCTGCACTCACGAACGACGGGCCGGAGAGTCCGGCCGGCATCCCGGTGCTGCAGGTCAAGTTATCGGTTGCGCAGAAATGGGTGAACCTTCTCGAGTTTCAGAAAGCGGTCGACGCAGACCTCAAGCCTCGCTCACGGCCGACAGGCATCCGGATCGAAGGCAATGTCGATGTGAAGGCGACGTTCGCCGACGCTGACAACCTCGCCGGCATCATCCCCGGCCGCGGCGCACACGCCAGTGAAGTCGTCGTCCTCGGCGCGCACTACGATCATCTCGGATACGGCGGTGCCGGCTCGCTCCGACCGAACGTGCACGCGATTCACAACGGCGCCGACGACAATGCGTCGGGCGTCGCGGCCGTGCTCGCGATCGCGCAGCGACTCCGCGATCAACTGAGCGACGTCAATGACCGCCGCACGATTCTCATCACGCTCTTCGCGGCCGAGGAAACGGGGCTCGGCGGTTCCGCATATTTTGTGGGGCATCCGCCGCTGCCGATGTCGAGCATGTCCGCGATGATCAATCTCGACATGGTCGGGATGATGCGCGACGACCGTCTGATCGTGTTCGGCACCGACTCGGCGCCGGAGTGGAAGGATCTCATCGTTCACGCCACCGAATTTGCGAAGGTGAAGGTCACGTCGAACGGCGATGGTTACGGTCCATCCGATCAGACGAGTTTCTACGCCGCGCGCGTTCCCGTTCTTCATCTCTTCACCGGGGCGCACGAGCGCTACCACACGCCCGACGACAAGGCGGATACCTTGAATTACGCGGGGATGGAGAAAGTCGTCGACTTCGGAACGAGCGTGATGATGCACCTCGGCGCCGCGAAAGTGACGCCGCTGTACGCACGCGCGTCCGCCGCACCTGCGCAGGAAGGCGACAGTCGCGGATACGGCGCCTACCTCGGCACCGTGCCCGACTTCGGCGCGATGGACTCAGCGACCGGCGGCGTGAAGCTCGCCGACGTGCGTCCGGGAGCTCCCGCGGACAAAGCAGGCATCCGCGGCGGCGACACGATCGTGTCGATGGCCGGAACGAAAATCGAGAACCTCTACGACATGACGTACGCGCTGCAGGATCACAAGCCGGGCGAGACGATCGACGTCGTGGTGATGCGCGGCGGCGAGCGTCTGACGCTCCGCGCAACACTCGGCACGCGTGGAAGTGGAGGACAGGCGGCGGCCCCGACTGTTCCTGCTCACGAAGGACAGGCAGGAGTGCCTGTCCTACACGAAGAAAAACATCTGAAAGATATCCGCCAGCTCACGTTCGGCGGCGAAAACGCGGAGGCGTACTGGAGTCCCGACGGCAAGAAGCTGATCTATCAGGCGCATGCAACGGAAGGCGCCTGCGATCAGCAGTACATCATGGATCTGGCGAGCGGCAAGTCGACGCTCGTCTCCAGCGGAAAAGGGCGCACGACGTGCGGCTACTTCTCGTATCCGAAAGGCGACCGCATCATCTACGCATCAACGGAAGGGGAGTCGGATGCGTGTCCGCCGCCGGCGGATAAATCGAAGGGCTACGTGTGGCCGGTCTATCCGTCGTATGAGATCTACGAAAAGACCGGTGACCACGTACGGCGCCTTACGAATTCTCCCGGCTACGACGCCGAGGCGACGTGGTGTCATCATGGCGGCAAGATCATTTTCACGTCGTCGCGCGACGGCGATCTCGATCTGTACGAGATGGACGAGCAGGGTCACGTCACGCGACGGATCACGAACACTCCCGGCTATGACGGCGGCGCGTTCTACAGCGCGGATTGCAAAGAGATCGTCTGGCGCGCAAATCATCCGACCGGCGCGGCGCTCGACGAGTATCGCGCGCTGCTGAAACAGAATCTCGTCAAGCCGACCGTGATGGAGTTGTTCGTCGCAAACGCTGATGGTTCCAACGCGCGGCAGATCACGTCGAACGGCGCCGCGAATTTCTGTCCGTACTTCACACCCGACGGGAACCACATCATCTTCGCCTCGAACCTCGGCGACCCGCAGCGGCGCGAATTCGATCTGTACATCGTGCCGAAGACGGGCGGCGAGCCTGAGCGCATCACTTACGCGCCCGGTTTCGACGGTTTTCCGGTCTTCAGTCCCGACGGCCAGTGGCTGGTGTGGGCGTCGAACCGCGCGAATCCGACCGGGTACATCACGAATCTGTTTCTGGCGAAGTGGGTACCCTGAAATTCATGTCATCCCGAGCGTGAGCGAGGGACCTGGGCGTGGGGAGGCCGGCCTTCCCACCACCCGGGTCCCTCGCTCACACTCGGGATGACATGTTAATTTTTCGTGACGCTCACCCTCGTCGCGGCGTTCGTCTGCGTCTCCGTCTCATCGTGGCCTTCGACGCGAATGTTGGCCGATACGCCCTGAAACAAGAGGTCGTTCGTGACGTCGCGGCGCTGATCGAAGTGGTAATGCAGCTCGCCGTTCGGAGGGATGTGAGGCGAGTAGCCGAGACTCTGGATGCGCGTGGCGTCGTACGTTTCGGTCGC
>DASVHS010000326.1:0-5905 GCA_036382495.1 Thermoanaerobaculia bacterium
TGAACTCGCCCGCGGGGATCGGCTTGCTGATGTAGTAACCCTGCACGAGATCGCAACCGAGATCCGCCAGCCGCCACCACGTCTCCTGATTTTCGACACCCTCGGCGCACACCTGCTTGCGGAGGTTGTGCGCGAGATCGATCACCGTGCGGACGATCGCCGCGTCGTCGTCCACGGTCGTCATCCCCATCACGAACGACTTGTCGATCTTGATCTCGTCGACCGGCAATTGCCGGAGATGGACGAGCGACGAGTAGCCGGTGCCGAAGTCGTCGATCGACAGCCGGACGCCGAGCGACTGCAGCGTCGACATGATCTCCAGCGCGTGGTTCGGGTCGGCCATGATGCTGCTCTCGGTGATCTCGATCTTGAGAAAACGCGAGTCGACCTTCCACTTGTCGAGCACCGCGTGTACTTTCGCCGGCAGGTTCTGCTCCTGAAGACTTTTGGCAGACACGTTCACGGCGAGATGCACCGGAGCACCGGCGTCGTGCCACGCGCGCGTCTGTTCGAGCGCTTTGTCGAACACCCAGTCGGTGATGTTGCGGATGAAGCCCGTGTGCTCGGCGACGGGAATGAACGCACCCGGCGCCAGCAGTCCCCGATGCGGATGATTCCACCGGATCAACACCTCGGCTCTGGTCATGAGACCGGTGCGCAGGTGCAGCTTCGGCTGGTAATACAGCTCGAACTCATCGTGCTCGATCGCCTGTCGCATCTCGACCACGAGGCCCAGCTCGTCAGGTGAGCGCGATTCGTAATCGTCGCGATGAAAACTGAACCCCGACTGAGCCTGCTTCGCCGCGTACATCGCGACGTCGGCGCGGCGCAACAGCGTGCGCACGTCGGTGCCGTGCGTCGGATATGCGGCGATGCCGATGCTCGCGCCGACTTCGAGGACCTGTCCGTCGATGACGAACGGTTGCTCGAGCGAGCTGATGACGCGCCGCGCGGTGTTCGCGACGTACTCCGAATCGATCGGCGCAGGAACGACGATCGCGAACTCGTCGCCGCCCAGCCGCGCCACCGTGTCGTTGACGCGGATCTGGTTCTGGAGCCGTGCCGAGATCTGTTTCAGCAGCGTGTCGCCGAACTGATGTCCGAACGTGTCGTTCACTTCCTTGAAGCGGTCGAGGTCCATCAGCAGCAGAGCGACGGTCGAGTCGCGCTGGCGCGCGGTGTCGATCGCCTTCTCGAACTGATCGAGCAGAAAAAGCCGGTTCGGCAGTCCGGTCAGGGGATCGTGCATCGCCTGATGCCGCAACCGCCCGACCTGACTCTTGTTCTCGGTGATGTCGCGCAGGAACGCGACCCAGTGCGTGACCTCGCCTCCTTCCTCGACGGGGATGAGTTGCAGGTCGAGCTCGAACTCCGAGCCGTCCTTGCGGCGCGCCCTCGCTTCCGCTTCGAACGGCTGACGCTCGAACACGTGATCGAGCATCGCGGAGACGATCGCTTCGTGGCGCTCGATGATTCCGAACGCCATCGACGTCTGGCCGATCACCTCCTCCCGCGTGCACCCGTACATCACGCAGAAGCCTTCGTTGACGAACGCGATGCGTGGTCCCGTCGCTTCGACCGCCGGCGTGAGGATGGCGATCCCCTGCCCCGCCACCCGGACCGCGCTGCCGATGAGCCCGAGCTGTTCGGACAGAATCTTCTGCTCGAGCAACTTGCGCTGCAACGCTTCGTTGGTCTCGGGGTCCGACGCGAGTTCCGGAAACTCGGCGTCGAACTCTTTCGAATCGGGCATGGGAGGGGGCGATTCTACGACGAGCACGGGCTTCTGTGTGGCCGCCGGGCTTCAGCCCGCGAAAAGGCGCACTGAGTGCGCCTCCACACAGGGGTTCACTTGATCTGCACCTGAACGTCGCCCCGGTTCTTCAGCTTGTCGAGGTAATCGCGGCCGGCTTTGTCGTTCTTCAGGTAAGCGTCCCAGAACGCAAGAGAAAGCGTCCTGACGGTCCCGCTTCCGCCGGCGCCCATGATGACCGGCGCGTTGGTGCGCTGCATCGGCTGCTGCTGGCCGCCGTATCCACCGCCCATCGGACCACCACGGCCTGTCGGATATGGGTTGTCAGGCGCCTGCGCCTGATAGCCTCCAAAGTCGCCGACGTTGCCTGTGAACGCTGAACGGCCCGCACCCTGGATCGACACGTACCATTTGTCGCCCGCCGGACTGAGGTCGAAGGCCAGTTTGCGCCATGCCGCATCTTCAGTCGACACGGCGCCGAGGTCGCGCGAGCCGGTCAGGAACAGTGCCGGGACACGGATCGCCTTGAACGAATCGCCGGTCAGGCCGCGATCCGCGAGAGGTCCCGGCGGAGACATCGCTTCGATCGCTTTCACACGCGGGTCGGCCTCGGCGGTCATCGTCGCGGTCAGCGCGCCAAAAGAATGGCCGCCGACTCCGATCTTCGTCAGGTCCGAGCGGTCTTTAATCTCGGGATATTGCTCGACGAGCCGCGGCAGCGAGTCGATCACGAATCGCACGTCGGCGACGCGGTTCTGCCAGTCCTGTGGTGTCTGCTCCGACTCCCAGGCCTGCGAGGGATCGGCCCGGAACGTTGCCGGCTGCTGCTGCGACGCCTGCTGGTTGCGCTCGCGACGTCCGCTGCGGCTCATTTTCTCTGCGGCAGTGCGGCGCTCTTCCATGATCTTGTCCAACGCCGCTCGCGTGGCACCGGCGTCCGCATGCGAGAGTTTGATGACGACGTAACCATGTCCGGCCCAGAACGCGCTCAGCGCGACGTAGCTCGAGCGGAAGCCGCCGTATTCGGGCGAGAAAATGATGATGGGATACGGACCGGCTTTCGTCGGATATTCGATACTGAGCTCGACGTCGCGATTGCGCTGCGAGTCGTGCAGCGACGCGGCTGGAATGACGCCGACGGGGATCGTCGTGCCGTCCATGGTGTACGGGTTCGTGATGACTGGCGCGGCGTTCGGATCGGTCTTTTTGTCATGGCTCGCGCACGCGGCGAGCAGGATCGTGATGGCGGCAAGAAAGCGTTTCATGTAGTTGTGAGACGCACAAACCATGCTCAGCGTTGACGCGGAGGTTCCCTAGCTGCCCGCCGGATAGCAGCCGAGGACTCTGACGACCTCGCACATTTCGCGGAGGTGGTCGATGGCCCTTGCGATATTCGGGTCATTCGTGTCCCCGCTGATGTCGACGTAAAACGAGTATTCCCACGGTCTTCCGACGATCGGCCGCGATTCGATCTTCAACATATTGATATCGCGCAATGCAAAAGCGGCGAGGGCGCGGAACAGCGCGCCGGGTCGATTCGGCGTCCGAAAGAACAGAGACGTCTTCGGCGCGCCGCCGTTCGCGACGATGCTCTCTTCCGGCTTCGACAACAGAAGGAAGCGCGTGTAGTTCTCGGGGTGATCCTCGATCTCCGCCGCCACGATCTCGCCGCCGTAAAGCTCGGCCGCCCACTTCCCCGCGATCGCCGCGGCATCTCGCGGGCCGTTGCTCATGAGGTCCTTGACCGCGCCCGCCGTGTCGTACGCCGCCACGGCCTCCAGTTTGTGCTCGGCGATGAATCGCTGGCACTGCGCGAGCGCCACCGGATGCGAGTACACGTGCGCGATGTCCTCGAGCCGCACACCCGGGCGCGCGATCAGATGATGGCTGATGCGCAGATAGACCTCGCCGCGAATCGACAGATGCTCCTCCGCGAGCAACTCGTAATTGCGAACGACGGATCCGGCAAGACTGTTCTCGATTGGCAGCAGCGCGCAGCGCACGCGCCCGTCCATCACGGCCGCGAAGACGTCTTCGAAGCTACGGCAAGGCACGGACTCGACTGAGGGCCCAAGGAGTTTGCGTGCGGCTTCGTCGCTGAACGCGCCGCGTTCGCCCTGGAATGCGACGGTGATGGTCATGCGCAGCGATAATCATGTCATTGCGATGACCAAAATCCGCAAATACACACTCAAGCGGGCACCCAAACCCCAGAAGCAGTACCGCGTCCGCTACGAAGAGGAGCTCAACTCGGAGCAGCTCGAAGTTGTGCACGCAGGGGAAGGCCCGTTGCTCGTCATCGCCGGCGCAGGAAGCGGCAAGACTCGCGCGCTCACGTATCGCGTCTCGCGACTGATCGAAGACGGCGTCGACCCGTCCGAGATCCTTCTCCTCACATTCACGAATAAAGCTGCGAGAGAAATGCTCTCGCGCGTCGAGCAGCTCGTCACGATCGACACGCGCCGAATCTGGGGCGGAACGTTCCATTCGACCGGCAATCGCCTGCTGCGCCGCTACGCCGAACCGCTCGGGTATCGCTCGAACTTCACAATCCTCGACGACGAAGACTCCAAAGAAATGATGGAGTCCGCCATCTCCTCCCTCGGCATCAAGACGCTGGAGCGGCGCTTTCCGAAGGGCGACGTCCTGCTCGACATTTACTCGTTCGTGATCAACACGCGCACGCCGCTCGAGCTGCATCTCGAGCAGAATTTCCCCCATTTCGCACTCTACAAGGAGGAGATGGTCAATGTGTTCCGCCGCTACAAGGATCGCAAGCGCGAAGCGAACTCGATGGACTTCGACGACCTTCTCATCAACTGGAAAGTGCTGCTCGACGATCATCCCGACGCTTCCGCGGCACTCAAGCGGCAGTTCCGTTATCTCCTCGTCGACGAATATCAGGACACGAACAAGCTCCAGGCGGACATCGTCGATTCGATGGCCGAGGTGCGGAAGAATGTGATGGTGGTGGGCGATGATGCGCAGTCGATCTATTCGTTCCGCGGCGCGTCGTTCGAGAACATCCTCACCTTTCCGCTGCGATTTCCCGACGCGCAGATTTTCAAGCTCGAGACGAACTACCGATCGACGCGGCAGATCCTCCAGCTGGCCAATCACTCGATCGCGAACAATCGATTTCAATTTCGCAAAGAGCTGCAGGCCGTCCGCGGCGACGGTCCCGACCCGGCGGTGGTCGGCGTGGACGACGTGTTCGAGCAGGCCTCGTTCGTCGCCCAACGCATCCTCGAGCTCCGCGACGAAGGGGAAAGCCTGGCTGACATCGCCGTGCTCTATCGATCGCACTATCAATCGCTCGAGCTGCAGATGGAGTTGTCGCGGCGGCTGATCCCGTACGAGATCCGCAGCGGCGTGCGCTTCTTCGAGCAGGCGCACATCAAGGACGTGATCTCTTATCTGAAGATCGTGACGAACTCACGCGACGAGCTGGCGTGGAAGCGCGTGCTGAAGCTCTATCCGAAGATCGGCGAGAAGACGGCGGCCGAAGTGTGGTCGAAGATTTCGGCGTCGTCGAATCCGCTGCATGCGTTTCTCAGTGGAGGACAGGCGCCCTCGCCTGTCCGCGGCGCAGCGGCGTCGTTCAAGTCGCTTCGTGACGTCCTCAAACTCATTTCGTCCGACGCGATGTTGCGCAACCCTGCCGAATCGATCGGCATCATCGTCGAGCGCACGTACGCCGACTACGCGCGCTCGAAGTTCCCGAACTCGCAGGCCCGGCTCGACGATCTCGAACAGTTGTCGCAATACGCGTTGCGCTACGAAGACGTCGAGCAATTTCTCAACGAAGTCGCGCTCGCGAATCCGATGGCGGGCGAAGACGTCGCCGTCGTCGGGCCCGAGGACGAGAAGATCGTGTTGTCGTCGGTGCATCAGGCAAAGGGTCTGGAATGGCGAACCGTGTTCGTGATCTGGCTCGCCGACGGTCGCTTTCCATCGCAGCGGGCGCTGCGCGTCCCCGGCGGAATCATCAAAGTCGATCGAACGAAAATCCATCCCGCATTCGAGGTCGCACTGATCGAAGGCGAATCACCGGCAACCGGTAACGGGCAACCGGCAACGAATGAAGTGGAAATCATGATCCCCGGCGAAGAAGAAGAACGCCGCCTCTTCTACGTCGCCGTCACGCGTGCG
>DASVHS010000327.1:0-4713 GCA_036382495.1 Thermoanaerobaculia bacterium
ATCTGCCCGAAATAGATGTCGCGAAGTTCCCGCGGAGCGCGGAAGTACATGGCCGCGAGTGCAATCCACAACAGGACGGGACCGGAAATCAGAGCGAGAAAACATAGCGGGTCCTTCCACGAGATCGGCCCGCGCACGCGCGCGAATGCGTCAAACAACATCATGCCGATGAAAGGGATCACTGCGAGAAAAATGAAAACCGCGATGATCGACCACAGGAGTTTCCTGAGGCCTCTTTCGAATCCGCTCTTTGAAGCTTGATTCATTTCATTTTCTTGACGGGACCGGGTTCAGCTCCTCTTCGGGGCCAGCAACTTTCGACATTGGAGATCCTGTGTGTGGCGGCGGGCTTCAACCCGCCGAGTGCGAGCCCGCACCTACACTAGCATTCGCCACCGCACGAATCTGCGGCGCGACCTCGGTCCCCAGCAACTCGATCGCCTTCATCGTATTCGCGTGAGGCAGACTGCCGACGCTGATCTGCGCACCAAAGCGCGCGTTACCGAAGATCTCGCGCTCGAACAGAATCTTGTCGACGACCTGCTGCGGACTTCCGACGGCGAGCGCACCACGTGGTCCGCGCAGCGCTTCGAAGTCGGCTCTGCTCATCGGCGCCCAGCCACGCTCACGGCCGATGCCGTTCATCATCGTCGCGTAAGCCGGGAAGAACTCGTCGGCTGCCTGCTGCGACGTCTCCGCGATGTACGCGTGGGAGTTGATCCCGACCGGAAGCTGCGCCGGATCGTGACCCGCGCGCTTCGCCGCATCGCGATAAAGGCTGACGAGCGGCGCGAAACGCTCCGGCATGCCGCCGATGATCGCCACGGCCATCGGCAGACCGAGGGTGCCGGCGCGGACGGCGGAGTTTGGCGTCCCGCCGACAGCGATCCACACCGGCAGCTTGTTCTCTGGCCGCGGATAGACGCCGAGGTTGTCGATGGGTGGGCGGTGTTTGCCGGACCAGGTGATGTGTTCCGATTCCCGCAGCTTCAGCAGCAGATCGAGTTTCTCCGCGAACAGCTCGTCGTAATCGTCGAGCTCATAGCCGAACAGCGGGAACGACTCGATGAACGATCCGCGGCCGGCCATGATCTCGGCGCGTCCGCCGGAGAGCAGATCGACGGTCGCGAACTCCTGGAAGACGCGCACGGGATCGTCGGAGCTGAGCACCGTCACCGCGCTCGTCAGGCGGATGTTCTTCGTGCGCTGCGATGCGGCGGCGAGCACCACTGCCGGCGCGGAGACGGCAAAGTCGGGACGATGATGCTCGCCGACGCCGAAGACATCGAGCCCGACCTGGTCGGCGAGCTCGATCTCTTCCATCAGATTGCGCAGACGCGTCGCGGGATCGATCCCGCCACGGATGTCAGCGAATGTGTAGACGCCGATTTCCAATTACGCCGCCTTCGGAGCGGGCGCGCGTCGCAACGCGAGGTTGCCCACGCCGCCAACGACACCAGCAAGGAGCACGATCCCAACGATCAACTCGCTGAAATGAAGGCCGAGAAGCGCGTCAGCGGAGAAGCGTCCCGGACCGGTCAACGCAATCGCGACCGCAGCGACAGCGTAGAGCAGCGTCAATTCGATTCCATTCGACCCGAAGAAGCCGTTCTTCAGGTGCACGGTCACTGCGGCGACGATCATGACGGCGACAACAAGCGCCGACCCGACCGGGCCGAGCAGGCCGAGAGCGATGAGGAGGCCGCCGGCGAACTCCGAGAGTCCGGCAGCAAATGCGAACATCTTTCCGGGGCGGAAGCCCAGGCCTTCGAAGAAGCCGCCGGTGCCGGCGATTCCGTATCCGCCAAACCATCCGAACAGTTTCTGCGCGCCATGCGCGGCCATGGAGAGGCCGAAGACGAGCCGGAGAAGGAGAAGTCCCTGATCCATCGTTGATATCCTTTCTGAGTAACTACTATATTTTGTATAGTCGCTATATGTCGAGTAGTAACTTGGAAATTCCTGCCGCCACGGGCGTATTCTCATCAGTGCAATGAAAGCAGGGATCTCGCCCGCCGACGGCGTCTGCACGCGGTTTCACAAAGCGATCGAGCTCATCGGCCGCCGATGGAGCGGAGCCATCATTTTTGTCCTGCTCCGCGGGAGAGCCCGGTTCGCCGAGATTCGCGACGCCATCCCTGAGATGACCGACCGCATGCTCAGCGAACGGCTGCTCGAGCTCGAGAAGGAAGGCGTCGTCGAACGCACGGTCATCCCCGACACGCCCGTCCGCGTCGAATACGCGCTGACCAAAAAGGGCCGCGCGCTCATTCCCGCGGTCGACGCACTCGTCGACTGGGCGCACAAATGGGTCGAGGCGGAAGAGCAGCCGAGGAAACGACGGAGATGAGGGGAAGGATTCAGGATTAGACCCTGAATTTCGAAGTTCGAAGTTCGAATTAAGAATTAAGAAAACCCCGGGGTGGATTCTTAATTCGTCATTCGAACTTCGAACTTCGAAATTCAGCTTTTCACCACTCATCCTCATCTGCCACACGTGGTGCTAGAGTTCGCCTCAATGCCCAGCGGGACCCCTTCCCTCATCTGTGAGCTCGCCCGCCAGTTCTATGACCTCGGCTGGGTGACCGGCACGGGTGGCGGCATCTGCATCCGCGACGGTGAGCAGGTCACGATCGCGCCGAGCGGTGTCCAGAAAGAGCGGATGGGTCCCGAGCAGATGTTTACGATGTCGCTCGACGGCTCCATCATCGACCGTCCCTCCGACCCGGCCCTCCGCCCCTCCGAATGCACGTCTCTGTTCATGGCCGCGATCCGGTTGCGCAACGCCGGCGCCGTCATTCACTCGCATTCGATCCACGCGGTCGTCGCATCGCTGCTGTTCGACAAAGAGTTCGTCATCTCCGATCTCGAGATGATCAAGGGCATCGCCGGCATGAGCTATCACGACCGGCTCGTCGTTCCGATCATCGAGAACACAGCGCGCGAATGCGACCTCGCGGAATCGCTCGAAGCGGCGATCGTCGCGTATCCGAAGACTCAGGCGGTGCTGGTGCGCCGTCACGGCGTTTACATCTGGGGTCGGGACTGGGTTCAGGCGAAAACCCAGGCCGAGTGCTATGACTATCTCTTCCGGGCCGCCGCCGAATTGCGACGACACGGCATCCAGGCGTCGGCGCCGAAAGGAGTGAGCGATGCGGTCCTGGCTTCTTGACCAGCCTTCACGGAAGTTCACGGCGGACGACCTCGCACAGCTCGGCGTTCTCCATCAGCATTTCCCGGTGGGCGCGAGCCGCGCCGAGCTCGATCGCGTCAAGCGCGAGCACGGCTACGTCGACGAGGACGAGGTGTCGCTCTCGAAAGAGACGCCGAACATCGACGCGATCTGCGCGAAGTTCGACAAGGAGCACCATCACACACTCGACGAGGTCCGCTTCGTCGTCGAAGGCGAAGGCATCTTCGACGTTCGCGACAAGAGCGATCGCTGGGTGCGCATTCATGTCGACGCCGGTGATCTGATCATCATCCCGGCGAACGCGCACCACCGCTTCTACCTCACCGACTCGAAGAAGATCCGTTGCGTGCGCCTCTTCCTCAATCACGACGGCTGGGCTCCGCTCTATCGTGAAGTGTCATCCCGGGCGTGAGCTCGGATGACATGAAGTCGAAATACTCCTGGTACGCGCTCGGCGTCCTCACCGCCGTCTACGTCCTCAACTTCCTCGATCGGACGTTGATCTACATCCTCTTCACGCCGATCAAGAAGGAGATGGCGTTCAGCGACCTGCAGCTCGCTCTCCTGGGCACCACCTCGTTCGTCATCTTCTACACGCTCCTCGGCATCCCGTTCGGACGACTGGCCGATCGCGCGTCGCGGAAAACCATCATCGCCGGCGGCCTCGCGATCTGGAGCCTCTTCTCCGGCCTGACCGGATTCGCGAACAGCTTCTGGACGCTGTTTCTCTGTCGCGTGATGGTCGGCGTCGGCGAAGCGACGCTCGGTCCGGCTGCGCTTTCACTGCTCAGCGACTACTTCCCGCCTCGCATGCGCGCGACGGTGCAGTCGGTGTACGCATCGGGAATCGCCATCGGCGGCGGACTGGCGTTCTTCCTCGGCGGCACGATCGGGCAACTCTATGGATGGCGATGGGCGTTCTATCTGCTCGGATTCCCCGGGCTGCTGCTCGCGGTGCTCGTGTTCTTTCTTCGCGAGGAGCCACGCGGCCAGACCGAGTCGGTCGAATACACCTCGAGCGACTGGAAAGTCCTCTTTCAATCGCCGAAGCTGCGCTACCTCTACCTCGGCTACGCGTTTTTCGGACTGGCGTCGAACAACCTCGGCATCTGGGTGCCGACGTTCTTCGTGCGCGTGCATCACATGAGCATTCTCACGATCGGAACCGCCGCCGGCATCCTCTCGATCGTCATCGGCATTCCGGCGATGATCCTCGGCGGTTACTACTCCGATCGATTCAGCCGGCTGTTTCGTGGCGGGCGTATGGCGTTCACGGCGTACGCGGCGCTCGCATCGATCCCGCTTTGGCTCGGTCTGTTGTTCACGAACAACATCGCGCTGCTCGTCGGCGTCAACATCGTGCTCTACGCACTGGCGTTGATGTGGGTGGGTCCGGCGACAGCCGACGTCTCCGACATCGCCGGTCCGAACCTTCGCGGCCTCGGCATCGGCATTTTCTTCTCGACGGTGAACATCGTCGCGTACGGAATCGGCTCGCCGCTCATCGGAAAGCTGAGTGA
>DASVHS010000328.1:0-4655 GCA_036382495.1 Thermoanaerobaculia bacterium
GATCCCGGCGGAAGCGAAAGACCTTGAAGCGTGGCGTCGTTGAGCGTCGCTTCGATCACGAGCTCCGGCTGATCGAATGTTCCCGCGCCGCTCGACGACAGGATCACGTTGCCGCCCAGCAGAGTCTTCAGCGATTCCAGCAGCTTGATTTTCGACAGATCGATCGAGCTCGACGTGATGTTGTAGCTGAACTGATTCGTGTTGAGATTCACCTCCGCTTCGCCTTTGAGCTGACCGGCGGGCGCGGCGACCGAGACGTTCGTCGCCTTCAGTGTTCCTTTCGTGAACGCGATGTCGGCGGTGGCGACGTCGACGGGCTCGCCGTAGATCGTTCCGTTCTTGATCGTGACCGCACCTGCGCCTTCGAGCGCGGTCTTCGGGCCTTCGAGATGCAGCGTTCCGGTGAGCTGGCCCGTGACCGGGGACGTCGTCAGGTCGAGGAATGTGAGGATGCTCTTGACGGGAAAATCGCGCGCGGCGATGTCGAGGTTGAATCGCGTGGTTCCCTTGCCCGGCATCCAGTTGACGTCGCCCGTCAGCCGCAGCTGCGACGTGCCCTGGTTGATGATCAGGTTGAGGAACGTGACTTTTCCGGCGTCGGGATTTCCGGTGACAATCATCTTGCCCGTACCGTTGCCGCCGCCGACGGTCATCTTCAGATCCACGGCGGCCATCGCGCGATCGATCGGATAGTTCGTCGCGTCGACTCCGATATCGAAACGCGGGCTCGGTCCTTGATCGGGGAACTCAACCGTGCCTGTCAGCGAGAGCCGCCCGCCCGCATCGGTGAAGATCGCGCGATCGAACGTCAGAAGACTCTTCACGCCGCTGTAGTGCAGGTCGATGTCGGACGCGCCGAGAAGAACGTTGTTGTATTTCGTTCCCGTGCCTGTGATGTGCGCGACGACTTCCGGTTCCTTCAGTTTTCCGCGGACCGTTCCGGTGACGTCGCCCGCTCCCGCGAGGCCGAGAAGCGTGTAGGTTTTCTTGCCGGCGGAGTGGGCGAAGTTGTAGCCGACGCGATCGAGCTCGGCGAAATCACCGCTGTGAATCTTCATCTGAAGATCCGTGAAGACGTCGGAGATACGCAGCGTGCCGGCGATGCTCACATGCGATGCGGCCGTGTCGAGCTCGAGCCGGCGGAATGTGACGACGCCGTTGTCGAGCGCGTAATCGGTCGAGCCGCCGACCGGGATCGGATACTTCGCGCCGGAAAATGCAGTCGCGTTTTTCGAGAGCTCGGCGGTCCCGCTGCCGGCGCCTTCGAGGATCTTGTCCTTGTTCCAGTGATACTTGAGTTGTCCGGTTGCGGCGCCGCTCAATCCCGTGTTCTGAATGTTCCAGTCATTGAAGAGATGCTCGATCGAGACGCCGCTGTGGCGAAGCTCGACGTTCATCGGGTACGGCTCGCTGTAATTGCTGAGGATGTAGTGCGCGGTGATCGTGCCGCCGCCGTAACGAGCCGAGGTGACGTCGACGGTCGTCCGATCGCCGGTCACGTTCAAACGGCCCTTCGCATTCGTGAGCTCGTACGTGTCGGCGATGATGTCGGACGAGATCCAGCCGCCATCGAGCGTGAACGTTCCCTGTCTTCCGCGCAGTCGGGTGTCCATCGAGACAACGCCCTGCAGCAGGCGATTGACGCGGAAGACCTGGCGAATTCGCTGAAGGTCGGCCTGCGACGTCACGCGCAGGTCGTACACGCCGTCGCTCAGCGGCGCGACATTGCCGGAGATGAACGCTTCGAGGCCGACGCCTTTCAGCGCCACCGACTGCAGTTCGAGTCTGCCTGGTGTGTAGCGCACGCCGCCGCGCAGATCGAAATCGATCGGCAAGTAATCCTGGATCGTCAACCTCATGCGCGGGCTCGTGACGATGCCGGCGTAGAGATCTTTCGCTTGCGTGATGTTGATCTGCGACGCGAGATCCGTGGCCACCGCGGTGATCTGGTGCCGCCGATCGAGGAACGTGAAGCTGCCGCCCTTCACGAACATCTGTCCGAGGGTGAGATGAACGATTGTGTATTTGCTGGGTGGTCCGGCGTCCCAATGCGGAAAGTTGTGAACGAGCTTCGAGCCGGCCGGATAGATTTCGAAATCGATCTTCGGCTCGATGACGTCGATGCGTCCGACCTTGATGTCGCGACGCCAGAACGATTCGACGCCGCCGGTGATCACGACCTGCTTCGCCGTCGCGAAGTATGGATTCACCGTACCGGGTGAGTTCGCGATGCGAACGTCGTTGAGGATGACTTGTCGCAGATGAAGGCGATCGAACGCGACGCTGCCGATCGTGACGTCACGACCGAGTCGCGCTTTCAACGTCGCGGCGATTCTCGTCTCGACGAGATCCTGAAAGTTGTCGGAGCCGATGTACCACCAGCCGCCGCCGATGATCACAAACAGAAGGATTGCGCTGACAACGCCGATCCAGAAGATGGCCTTGAGGCAACCCCACATCGGCCCCTGCCGCTGCCGTTGCCGCGCGGAACGATGACGACCAGGTTCGGTCTCGTGCGGAAACAGTGTGTCGCTGTTCGGAACGTTTTCGTCCATCGCGTGCCGGTCAACGTCGGCAGGGCTTGCTAATGGTGAGCCATCCGGGGGTTAACGCCTGCTACGAGAAAGAGATCGCGCAGATTGTTGCCCGTCGGGGGCATGATAACGGCTCGGCCGATCCGGAGCGCGGCCGCGAGAGAGTCGGAGTTGGCCAGTAACTCGAGGATCTGCTTCTGTGTGGCCGCGGGCTTCAGCCCGCGATCTTGCGCGGCCGGCGCACTGAAGTGCGCCTCCACACTGATGCCGGCTACTCCGCTGCTTCCGTCGACTCCGTCTGAAGTTCCGAACAACGCAACGTTGTCGCGGCGCATCGCGAATCGAACGGCGAGCTCGCAACAGCGGCCGCCTTTTCCGGTTCCGTGTCGCGCGACGACCGGCTCGCCGCCGGCGATGAGGACTTCGTTCTCGTTCAACGTTGCCGCGCGCTCGGCAAGATCGCGCGCGGCATCATCGACGTCGCTTTCGATCTGTCCGGGCCACATGACGGCGACGAGTCCCGCTTCGCGAACGAAACGCGCGGCGGCCGATGTCAACGTCGCGTTATCGGCGATCACGCGCGCGATGGCGTTGTCGAGTCTTCGAACTGTATCCGGCGTGGATGGGTCGCGAAGTCTTGCGACGATCGCCTCACAACCGCCGAGCCGCTCGAGGATGCGAGCGGCATCGGCGTTCGTGGTTCGGTCTGCGACTGTCGGGGCGGACGCGACGTCGCCGATCGCGCCCGTCGACACATCCGAGTAGACGAGCGTGACGGATCGGCCGTGTACTCGGGCGCCCAGCCGTCCACCTTTGATTGCCGAGAGATGTTTGCGAACTGTGTTGATCTCGCCGATCGAGAGACTCGACGCGACGAGCCGCGCACTCGTCGTCGCGACCTCATCGCGTGTAAACGGCGGCAGCGGAACTTCGACGCATGCCGAGCCGCCGCCGGAGATGAGAAAGAGAACGTCGTTGCACTGATCGACGAATTCGACGATCGTATCGCCCGCCGCGAAACTGTCGTCATCGATGTCGGGATGCCCCCCCAATGTCATCCCGAGCCGCAGCGAGGGACCTGGGCGGGGGTACCCCCGCGGCACGACGCAAAACCCGCGGTCATAGCCAACGCCGCTGACCATCCGCCCGGCACATTTTCCGATCGCCACGACATCCCGCGGCATCGAGGCATCGACGGCCGCGCGAACGATCACCTCCGGCGCGCACGCCTCGAGTGTTTTCCGATAGATCGATTCCAAATCGACCACACCACGATTATCCTTAATTCAAGTGTCCAGAACCCGGCTGCGTGTGCGTGTGATGTGGCTGACCGCCGCATTTGCCGTGGCATTGCTCCTGATCACGTTCGGCCTGAGCTGGCGAGCCAAGCAGTCGCAGGAGAAATGGTCGCATCTCATTTCGGTCGAGACCGAGGCGATCGCCAGGCTCGAGGAAGTGATCCGGCAGCAGAATGGATTCTTCACGAATCTCCGCGATGAGGAGCCGAGTGCGGTCGAGCGATACGGCGCGATCGAGCAGCAGCTCGACAGCCCTGCGTTGAAAGCGATCGACACGGCGACGCTGCGTGTGCGCATCCGCGCGTTCCGCGCGCTGATCGAAGAAGGCGATCACCGATCGGAGTTGCGCACCGAGTCGATCCGTATCGTCGCAGAAGCGCAGCGGCTGATCGACGAGCACAAGGCCGAGATCGAACGGCAGCTTCCGCTGCTGCGCCGTGATGCGAACGACATGATGCTCGTCGGCGTCGCCGTCGCCTGGATCGTCGTCCTGCTGACGTTCGCGGTCGTGAAGACGACGATCCGCAAAGTCGTCCGTCCGGTGGAGGATCTTGCCGCGGCGGCCGATCGCATCGCCAAAGGTGACGTGATCGCGCGCGCGCCGGTCGGTGGTGACCTCGAAGTCGCGCGGCTCGGCGTGGCGTTCAACCGCATGGCCGACGAACTGAACTCGCGTGCTCGTACCGACGATCTGACTGCGCTGCCGAATTTCCGCGCATTCCGTGAGCGCATCGACATCCAGATCGCGCGCGCCGTTCGATACTCGCAACGGTTCGGCATGCTCGTTCTCGACCTCGACCGGTTTAAGCAATACAACGATCGC
>DASVHS010000329.1:0-6578 GCA_036382495.1 Thermoanaerobaculia bacterium
CCGCATGGAGCCCCTCATCCGGCCCTTCGACTACGCTCAGGGCCACCTTCTCCCCGCGCTGCGGGGAGAAGGCGCTGAAACCTATTGCGGCGCTCAAATCCACAATGAGCCCTCTCCCGCGAGCGGGAGAGGGTGGCCGAAGGCCGGGTGAGGGAAAACGCACTAACGGCTCCGGATCGCCGCCACGATCGCAAGCGCCAACCCGAGCAGCAGCAAAAACTCCGTCGACAACATCGGGATCGCGATCGACGTCACTGTAAACCCGCTGAACGAGCCCGAGAGCGTATCGGGATTCGTCACGACGATCGTCGCGGCGCCGTTCGCGATGTTCGGAACGACTGCCTGCAGCGTCGTCGCGTTGACGAACGTCACCGTCGGGCTCGCAGTCCCGCGGAACGTGACCGTCGCGCCGCTTTGAAAGCCGGAACCCGTGATCGTGATCGTCGAGCCTGGCAACGCGCCGCCCGGAGTCACAGTGGTGATGGCCGGGGCGTTGTTGAATGTGAATCCGTTCGTCAGCGTGGCGGTCGAGCCGCCGCACGTGACGCCGACGGTCACCGCACCCGCTGCATGCGCAGGCGTCGTCGCATTGATCGTGGTCGCATTCGTCGCCGAAACGGCCGTTGCCGCAGCACCGCCAAAATCGACGGTGCACGTCGAGTCGAAATTCGTGCCGGTCAACGTGACGGCAGTTCCGCCCGACGACGAGCCGCTCGATGGTGACACGCTCGTCAACGTGGGAACGGCGGCCGGCGCCTGCACCTGCACGGATCCGTTCATGAATGTGCCGCCAGGGAAACTGTGCAGAGAACAATAGTAAGGATAGGTCCCCGGCGTGGTGAACGTGTGCGAGAACGTTCCGCTCAACATCACTCCCGAATCCCAGACCTCGGGGCCTGACTGAACGTCGCTCGTCGAGGAGTGAAACGACAGGAATGTCCACACGACCGTGTCGCCGGGTACGACGGTCACGTTCGGCGGCGAAAACGAGAGGCCTGGGCCGACGCTCACGTTGACTGTTGTGGCAAAGGCGGAAACCGTCGGGACAATCGCGAGTGCGATCGCAAACCACATTGCTCGTCGCATTAACTCTCCAAGTTGGAACTTGCGAAATTGTAATCGATTGAACCTGCAATACAATCCCGCTCCCTCGATGCCGAAGTTCTACATCTCGACCGCGATCCACTACGTCAACGACGACCCCCATATCGGCCACATGTACGAGAACATCGTCGCCGACGTGATCGCGCGTCACCGGCGGCGGATGGGCGATCGCGTCTGGTTCCTGACCGGCACGGACGAGCACGGGCAGAAGATCGAGCGATCGGCCGCGAAGGAAGGGATCCTTCCCATCGAGCTCGCGGACCGCGTCGTCCGGACGCACTACGACCTCGACAAGAAGCTGAACATCAGCTACGACGACTTCATCCGCACGACGCAGTCACGTCATCGCGTCGGCGTGATCGAGCTGATCCGCCGCATCGAGGAGCGCAGTCCCGGCGACATTTACCAGGGCGAGCATTCCGGCTGGTATTGCCAGACCGAAGAGACATTCATCCCCGAGAACCAGGTCAGGGACGGACGCGATGAAGCCGGGCATCCGATGGAGTGGACGACGGAGAAGAACTACTTCTTCAAACTGTCGAACTATGCCGACAGACTCCTCGCGCACTATCGCAAGAACCCCCGCTTCATCCTCCCGCAGACGCGGATGAATGAAGTCGTCGCGTTCGTCGAAGAGGGTTTGAAAGATCTCTCGATCTCGCGCACGGCGATCAAGTGGGGCATCCCGTTCCCGGGCGATCCCGATCACGTCATCTACGTCTGGATGGACGCGCTCACGAATTACATCTCCGCGCTCGGATTCGGGAGCGCCGACCATCAGAAGTTCGATGAGTTCTGGCCCGCGGACATCCATCTCATCGGGAAGGACATCGTCCGCTTCCACGCCGTCTACTGGCCGGCATTCCTGATGGCCGCCGGTCTGGAGCTGCCGAAGCACGTCGTCGGCCACGGTTTCTGGACCCGGCACCAGCAGAAGATCTCGAAATCGCTCGGCAACGTCGTGAGGCCGTACAACATCCTCGAGGACTTCGGCGCCGACGCGCTCCGCTATTACGTCATGCGCGAAATGGTGTTCGGCCAGGACCAGGACTACTCGGACGAAGCCCTCCTCATCCGTTACAACGCCGACCTCGCCAACGACCTCGGCAACACGATCTCGCGCGCGATCAAGATGTCGGACAGTTACTTCGGCGGGAAAACGCCACCGACTGCGTGCGACGACAACGAGCTCAAGCGCGCGGCGACCGAGCTCGTTCCCGAATACCTGAAGTCGATGGACGACCTCGCGTTCCAGCGCGCACTCGAGACCTCATGGAAACTGCTGGTGGCGATCAACAGCTACATCGTCACGCGCGAGCCGTGGAAACATTTCAAGGAGAAAGGCGCGGACGAAGATCTGTCGCGCATCATCTGGAACGCGCTCGAAGCGTCGCGCATCGTCTGCGTGATGGTCGCACCGGTGATGCCGGCATCGGCACGCGAAGCGCTTTCCCGTCTCGGCGCCGATCCGGATCGCATCGAAGCCGCTGCGCTCCAGTGGGGCGGACTGCCGAACGGAGCAAAGGTGCGCGCCGCCGACCCGATCTTCCCGCGAGTCGACGTCGCTGCCTACATTGGTGAGAAAGCTCTCAGCTCTCAGCTCTCAGCTCTCGGGCCACCTGCCGAGAGCCGGCAGCCGGCAGCCGACAGCCCGAAAGCAAAGAGCATGACTGAACCAACTACGACAACTCAAGCCACACCGCCCGATCAAAACAAGATCAGCATCGATCAGTTCATGGAAGTTGATCTGCGCGTCGCCGAAGTGCGTGCCGCAGAGCGCGTCGAGAAATCGAAGAAGCTCATGAAGCTGACGGTGTTCACCGGCGATGAGGAGCGGACGATCGTCGCCGGCATCGCCACGAAGTATTCACCGGAAGAGCTCGTCGGACGCAAGATCGTCATCGTCGCGAACCTGCAGGCCGCGAAGCTGATGGGCGTCGAATCGAACGGCATGGTTCTGGCCGCGTCGATCGGCGGAGAGCCGTCACTGCTCGCGGTCGATCCCAGCGTTCCGGCCGGGACCAAGGTGAAGTAGGTTACAGACTGGCCGCATCTGCGTGGGATAGCATCGCTCCTGTTTTCGCCGTGGCCGACACCGACTCCCTGACCGCGCTCGTCGCGGAAGACAGCACGAAACAACGAGAAGATCTCATCGCCGACCTCGCCGCGATGGGCATCAACACTGTCGGAGCGAAGCCCGGCCTCGAGGCGCTCAAGCTCGTCACGGAACATCGTCCCGATCTCATCCTTCTCGACGGTCTGCTGCCGGAGATGCATGGGTTCGAGATCGCGCGCGCCGTTCGTGCGCTCGACCGCGACTACCACCCGCGCATCGTCATCATCACCGGAATCTACAAAGGGACGCAGTATCAGAACGAAGCGCGACTCCGGTTCGGAATCAACGATTACCTGATCAAACCCGTGAAAAAAGAATCGCTGCGCGAAATCGTCCGGCAGATGCGTGCGTAATACTGCTCAGCTTTCCAGAAAAGTAGTGACGCGACGCAAATCCGGAACTAGATTGAGTTGCGTCGCTGATTGAGAAACACGCAGCGACCCAGACGGCGCACTCTAGCGCGCTGAGCCCCGCTCCCCCGGCCAGGGAGCGGGCATTTTCTTATCGGGACGTGAACCCGCAGGATTCGCAATGCCGGCGCTGCATCAGCGCTCCGCAACGCGGGCACGGACGCTCGACGAGATCGGGACGGTCGGGCAGCGGCGCGCGCCGCGACGACGCGGCAAACGGAGTCGACGTCCATCCGCAGTTCGCGCAGCGATGCGTCGGCATCATGGCCACGCCGGCGATGACGGCGATGAGGCAGATCGCCGCGAACGTCATCTGACCGATCGCGATGCCCACGCCGGCCAGGATTGCGCTGAGCAGCAGAAGCGTGCGCACGCGCGGGATCGGCCGTAGATCCGGCGATTCGCATTCGGCACAAGCGCTGACTTCGATTTCCTCGCGCGTTTTCAACGCCGACGTCCGGATGACATCCCGCGCTCGATCGACGTCATCCTCGTGCACCATCACTCCGAGGGTGTCGGGAGCATCGGCGAGATAGGTGTCGATGCCGGCGACGTCGAGCGCCGACCGCGCCGCTGCTGCCTCTCCGACCGATGTGAATCGAGCAGCAACGCTCCAGTCGAGATCCTTCACTCGCTGCGCTCGTTCAGGATGAGTGTCCGCGCCGCTTCGCGTCGCTTCCCTCACATCCCCATCGGATGCCATACCGTCTTCATCTCCTGGAAGTCGAAGATGGCGTATGGCGATTGGGAGCGCGACGCGTCGTTCCAGCCAACCGCATCGCCGTCGAACCTCACGACACGTTTCACATTCTCCGCGGCGGTCTTCTGCACGGCGGCGAACATCTCCGCGGTGACGCCGGTCGCATCGATCGCGTTGACGTCCATGTGTGCCGCCAGCCACGGGACGATCTCGCTCTTCAATCCGGAGATGAGATTGATGACACCGCCGGGCACGTCGGATGTCTCGAACACCTCACCCATCGTGATCGCCGCCAGCGGCCGCGACTCCGACGTGATCGCCACGACGGTGTTCCCGCCGACGAGCGCCGGCGCGATCCTGCTCACGAGGCCGAGGAGGGAGGGTTGTTCGGGGGCGATGACGCCGACGACGCCGGTGGGCTCCGGGACCGTGAAGTTGTAATACGGACCTGCGACCGGATTCACCGTGCCGAACACCTGCGCGAACTTGTCGCTCCATCCGGCGTAATAAACCCAGCGATCGATCACCGCATCGACTTCCTTCCGCGCCACGGCAGCAGAGCTCCCCTGCTTGCGCAACTCATCCGCCAACTCCGCCGCGCGCGACTCGCACACTTCCGCGATTCGATAAAGGATCTGGCCGCGGTTGTACGCGGTCTTTCCGCCCCAGCCGCTCTGCGCCTTGCGCGCCGCCTGGACGGCGTTGCGCAGGTCCTTCCGCGACCCGCGACACGCGTTCGCGAGCAGGTCTCCCTTGCTCCCCGTCACCGGGTAAGACCTTCCCGACTCGGTGCGCGGAAATTCACCATTGATGTAGAGCTTGTAGGTCTTCCTTACGTTCAGTCGCGTCATGACAAAGTCACGTACGCCGCCAAACCGTGCAGCCCGCCCTCGCGTCCATAACCGCTTTCCTTGTATCCGCCGAACGGCGATGCCGGATCGAACTTGTTGTACGTGTTCGCCCAGACCACGCCGGCGCGGAGCTTCTGCGCCATCTTCAGAATTCGTGAGCCTTTTTCGGTCCACACGCCCGCGGACAAGCCGTACGGCGTGTTGTTGGCCTTTTCGATCGCCTCTTCCGCAGTGCGGAACGTCAGCACCGAGAGAACCGGTCCGAAGATCTCTTCCTGCGCGATGCGGCTCGACTGCGAGACGCCGGTAAAGAACGTCGGCGCGAACCAGAATCCGCGCTCCGGCAGCGAGCATGCGGACTGATACATCTCGGCGCCTTCCTCGACACCGCTGTCGACGAGCTCGCGGATCTTCTCGAGCTGAGCGCGTGAGTTGATCGCGCCGATGTCGGTGTTCTTGTCGAGCGGATTGCCGACGCGCAACGTCTGGATGCGATCGCGCAACTTGCGGATCACGGGCTCGATGATCGATTCCTGCACGAACAGCCGCGAACCTGCGCAGCACACATGTCCCTGATTGAAGTAGATGCCGTTGATGATGCCTTCGATGGCCTGATCGATCGGCGCGTCGTCGAACACGATGTTCGGCGCCTTTCCGCCCAGCTCGAGCGTCAGCCTCTTCCCCGATCCGGCGATCGATCGCTGAATGCGCTTGCCGACTTCCGTCGAACCGGTGAACGCGATCTTGTCGACGTCGTCGTGCGCGACGAGCGCCGCGCCGGTCGCGCCCGCGCCGGTGATGATGTTCACGACACCGGGCGGCAGGTCAGCTTCCTGAATGATCTCGGCGAGCAGCATCGACGTCAGCGGCGTCGTCTCGGCCGGCTTGAGCACAATCGTGTTCCCGGCCGCGAGCGCCGGCGCAAGCTTCCACGCCGCCATCAGCAGCGGGAAGTTCCAGGGGATGATCTGTCCGGCGACGCCGATCGACGACACCGTGCGATTCGGAAACGCGTACTCGAGTTTGTCAGCCCACCCGGCGTAATAGAAAAAGTGAGCCGCGGCGAGCGGGATGTCGATGTCGCGCGACTCCTTGATCGGCTTGCCGCCGTTCATCGTCTCGACGACCGCGAGCGCGCGCGATTTTTCCTGCATCAGCCGCGCGATGCGGAAGATGTACTTCGCACGCTCGCTCGGCGCGAGCTTGCGCCACACCTTGTCATACGCATGCCGCGCAGCCGCCACCGCCCGGTTGACGTCTTCCGCATCCGCTTCGGCGATCTCCGACAGCGTCTCTTCCGTCGCCGGATTGATCGTCGCGAACCACCGCTTCGAATGCGGCTCCACAAACTTCCCGCCGATGAACAGGTTGTACCGCGGCGCGATTTTGATGTGGTC
>DASVHS010000330.1:0-3047 GCA_036382495.1 Thermoanaerobaculia bacterium
AATCGTGACCTTGTTCTCCATGAAGTGCGGGACGAGCAGGACGCGGCGCTTCGGGTCGTATCCGATGTCGGCCGGCGACTTCACATTCGTGATCGCCTCCACAAACGGCCCTTCCTTCGGTCCTCGGAAAACACTGTTGGACTCCCAGCTCGAGACGAGGAACGTGTTGTCGCTCATGTGCACGAGGCCGTCGAGACTTCCCTTCGGCAGTTTGACGACGTTCGCCTTTTTGCCCTTCTCGATGTCGTACAACTCGGTCGCACCAAAGGAGACGCACCACACTTTGCCGTCGACGACTTCGAGCCCGTTCGGACGATCGAGGTCGATGCCCGACGCGTATTTCGTGGCCTTCGTTCCGGAGATCTTCCAGATTGCGTCGGTTCCGGTCGGATCGAGGCTGCCGTTCTTCCCCGCTTTGAGTCCGCTGTCAGAAACGTAGACGATTTTGCCATCCGTGGCGACGTCGTTGAGGAACGTTGCGCCGGGGATCTTGACCTCCCCTTTGGCCGCGCCGGTCTTCGCGTCGAACATGCGGACGGTGTCGAGATCGGCGACGTACAACGTGCCGTTCATCATCCCCAGGCCCTTGGGCGCGTTGAGCGTGACGCCTTTCTGCCCACCTTCGACGAACTTCTCCGTCTGCAACGAGTCCGGATTGACGCGCAGGATGTAGCCGTTGTTGTCGGCTACAGTCGGATCGCCGTTGATGTTGCTGATGAAGTACACGTCCTGGCCCGCGTCGACCAGCACCGACTCCGGCGTCTGCAGTCCGGAAATTTCCTTTGGCTGCGTTGCGGCGCTCGACGTCGAGGCAGCGGCAGTCGTGGTCGTTGCGGCCGTGGTATCGGTGGTCGAGCTGGTCTGCGTTGTCTCTTTTGCGCACGCGGCGACGATCAGCGTCGCGATCAGGACAAGGAATCGCTTGAACATGTTGAAAAGCCTCCTCGATAAAATTTTCAGCGTTGACGGCGCGTCCGGTCAAGGACGTCCAGGTTGAAGCGTGTGCGACTGGTCATGCTGCGCAGCTCCGAGCTCTTCATCTCTTCGCGGTTCGTGGCCGGCAGCGTGTCCGACGCCGTCGTTCCCTGAAGCGCGATCTGCTCGTCGATGCGCCGCGTGAAGTCGCGCGCCGAATCGTATCCCTGAAGTTTCATCAGGTGGTTGCGCGCGGCGATCTCGACCAGGAGCGCGAGGTTGCGGCCCGACGCGACCGGCAGCCGGACATACGGCTTCGAGACGCCGAGGAGCTCGAATGTTTCGCCGGCGATGCCGAGGCGGTCGTACTCGGTTCCCTCGACCCACTTCTCGAGACGGACGACGAGGTCGATCGGCTTCACGTCGCGCGTCGAGGCCACGCCGAACAGGTCCTTGATGTCGATGATGCCGATGCCGCGCAGCTCCATGTGATGGCGCAGCAGATCGTTCGAGTATCCGAGGAGGACGTCGTTGGGATGACGGCGGATGACGACCATGTCGTCGGCGATCAGACGATGACCGCGATAGACGAGGTCGAGTGCGCATTCGCTCTTGCCGATCCCGCTGTCGCCGAGGAGGAGGACGCCGATGCCGTAGACGTCGAGGAGGCCGGAGTGCATCGTGATGCGCGGCGCCATCGTCTCTTCGAGGAAGTAGGTCGTGCGCGTGATCGTCGTCGACGACATCGCCGGCGTGGAGAACAGCGGCACGCCGCGTTTCTCGCATTCGTGGCGGAACTCGTCGAGCGGGATGATGCCCTTCGTCACGATGAAGCAGGAGACGTCCAGTCCGGCCACGTCGCGCACACGCTTCTCACGCAGGCGCGGCGGAAGGCTCTGCAGGTACTTCGTCTCCGACTCGCCGATGATCTGGACGCGCCACGGCTTGATGTATTCGTAGTAGCCGGCGAACGCGAGGCCGGGCTTCTGGACGCGCGGCCGGGCGATGACGCGATCGAGTCCGTCGTCGCCGGTGACGAGCTTGAGCGCGAGCTCGTCCATCTCGTTCGCCAGCAGCGAACGGACAGTGGTCTGGACGAAGTCTTCCTGGCGCTCGGTCACCGGAGAATGTTAACCGTTAACCGTGAACCGTTAACCGAAAACCACGTCACGGTCTACGGTTAACGGTTATACGGTTAACGATTTAGCGCGACTCACACTTCCGGCGCGATCAACCCCAGATTCGAGTCCCGCCGCTTGTACATGACCGACACGCGATCCGTGTCGGTGTCGCGGAACACGATGAACTCGTTCTTGGAGTCATCGAGACGGAGAGCGGCGTCCTCGATCGACATCGCCCGGATCGGCAGGCTGTTCGTCTTGATGATCCGCGGCGTGTTGTGGTCGTTCTTGTGACGCAGGTTGCCCGGCTCGAGGACCTGAACGGTCCAGTCGGTGACGGGCTCGCTGCCGCGATTGCGGTGATGATCGCGGATCTTCTTGCGGTTCTTCTGGGCCTGGCGCTTGACGTGGTCGATGGCGGCGTTGATCGCCTCTTCCATCGACTCGCCGGACTCCTGCACCGACTTGACGTCCTGCTCTTTCCCGACGATGAGGATCTCGCAGATGTTGCGGTACTTCTCCACCTGCAGCACGCAGCGGACGTCGATGACGTCGTCGAAGAGACGCCCTTCCACCCTGAAGAGCTTCGTCTCGATCATTTTTCGGATTTTCGGGGTGATCTCGTAGTTGCGACCGCTGATCTCGGTGACCATCGTGACACCTCGCAGTAGCGCGGGAGTGAGGCCGGTAATCGTATCGCTACCGGCGCTCCTCGTCGAGGATCTTTTCCGGCACGGCGCCATCGTGCTTGTGATGGTCGTGGAGCTTCTCCAATTTCTTCTGCGCCTGCCGCCTGGCGTGGTCGATTGCCGCGTTGATCGCATCAGCCATCGACACGTCAGACTCCTGCACAGTCTTCACGTCGTAGTTCTTGCCCACGATGAAGATCTCGCAGATATTGCGGTACTTCTCGACCTCGAGCACGACGCGGACGCTGATCACGTCATCGAACAAACGGTCCTCGACGCGACTGAGCTTGGACTCGATGAGCAGGCGGATGTCGGGTGTGAC
>DASVHS010000331.1:0-5094 GCA_036382495.1 Thermoanaerobaculia bacterium
CATCGTCCGCGAACGCGCGATGACCGCGCTGCAATCGCTCTCGCCGACACATCTCGAAGACTTCGGCGAATGCCCCCAGAAATTTCTCCTCAAACGCCTCCTCGGCGTCCGCGACATCGAGGATCCCGAGATGCAGATGCAGATCGACCATCGCGAAAAGGGCACGGTCGATCACAAGATCCTCGAGCGCTTCTACGGCGAGATGAGCGAGACCGCGATCCGCGAAGCGATGGCGGCGCTGCCGATCCTTCCGGAACGCATGCTGGCGACGCTCGATCGCATCATCGACGAGGAGTTCGAGACGCTCGCCGAAAAGATTCCGCCGTACAACGCGCCCGTGCGACGGATCGAGCACGAAGCGACGCGGCGAGTCCTGCGCCAGTTTCTGGCCATCGATCTGGCCGACCTCGCCGCGGAATCGCTGATGCCGCGCAAGTTCGAATATCGCTTCGACCCGCTGGTGATCGACGTCGGCGGCACATCGCTGCGCGTCGAAGGAAAAATCGACCGCGTCGACGAAGGCGAAGGCAGAACGAGAATCGTCGATTACAAATCGGGAAAGGCGCTGCGCCATATCAAACTCGGCGACAAGATCGACCGCGGCGTTCGGCTGCAGCTCGCGCTCTACGCGTTGGCGATAACTCCCGGACCGAAGGTTTCCGGCGCGATCAAGCCGATTGCCGGCACTGGAAAACTCAACGACTACTCGTTCGACCTCGCCGAGAAGGAATCGCGGCTGCGTGAAACGCTGGCGATCTTCGTCGCGGCGATCCAGCGCGGCGAGTTCCCCGCGTTTCCGAACGAGAAGGACAGCGACTACAACGCGTGCAAGTACTGTCCGGTCAACCACTCCTGCCGCACGCGTCACGACGGCGACGAAAAGCGCAGCGTGCTTCGCGCGAACGATCCGCGCTCGATGTTCGAGGAACAGAACGCGTGAGCGCTTCCTCGCAGCAGACGTTTCTTTTCGGATCCGTGGGAACGCCGCGGCGACGGAACATCGTCATCGAAGCCGGCGCAGGAACCGGCAAGACCACCGCGATCGTCGGCGAGGTCCTCGAGCTCCTCCTGTCGAACGCGGATCTCGCGCCCGAGCGCATCGTGCTGATGACGTTCACCGAAAAAGCTGCCGGCGAGATCGCGGACCGCATTCACCAGGCGCTGACGGAAATCGAAGCGCAGTTCGAGAATGGCCAGGAGCACGTCGTCTGGCCGGTGGCATCGTCGCGTCCGATCTTCCGCGTCTCCGAAGGACAGCGCGAGCGATACCGCGAGGCATGCCGCTCGCAGCTGGCACGCGTCGACGGCTTGCGCTCGCAGACGATTCACTCGTTCTGCCAGTCGCTGCTGCGCATGTTCCCGATCGAAGCGGGCCTCGATCCGCAGTTCCGGATCATCGAAGGATTCGAACGCTCGCTGCTGTACGGCCAGTTTTACGACAAGTGGGCCGACCACGAAACCCGCGTCGCCAACGACCCCCACATCCTGGGCGAATGGGAAGCGCTGCTCGCCCACGCCGGATATCTGTTCCGCATCCGCGATCTCGTGTTCTCGCTCGCGGCGCGACGCGATCTCCTCGACGACGAGACGTACTCGGTCGGCGGCATCGCTGAGATCGAGACGATCGTCCGCGAGGCCATCGTCGAGCTGCAGCGCGCATCGGGCGACCGCTTCGGCGACGACGCGGCGGAGCGGCTGATCGCGTACGTGAAGCGCAACGATCTGCCGCCGCCGTCGATCGAGGCGTGGATCGAATACTTCGCGCCCGTCGCAACGGAGATCCGCAATTTCGATCTGACCGCGACGAAAGCGCCGTCGTCGGTGAAGAACGCGCTCAAGGCGCTGCGCGCGACCGGCAAGAAGGGCGATTCGATTCACGACTCGCTCGTCAGCCATCGCGCCGCGATCGCCCTCCTGGCGTTGACGCGCCGCTTCATCGCCTTCACCGACGACGAGAAGCACGCGCTGGGCGTTGCTGACTTCGACGATCTCCTGCTGCGAACGGCCGCGCTGCTCGACGATCTGCAAATCGCCGAGCGCGTGCGCCAGCAATTCGACTACGTGTTCGTCGACGAGTTTCAGGACACCGACCGGACCCAGGCCAGAATCATCGAACGGCTGGCGTCGGATCGGACCGGTGCGTTCGTCGATGGCCGCACGCTGATCGTCGGCGATCCGAAACAATCGATTTACGGCTTCCGCCGTGCCGATCCGGAGACGTATCAACGCTTTTCCGATCGGCTGATCTCGTCAGGCGCCGAGGTGCGGCGGTTGAAGGAGCAGTATCGGAGCGACCCGGCGCTGGTCGATCGCTTCAACGCGATGTTCGCGCAGGTGTTCGCAAACGAGGCGTCGGACGTCAATGTCTTCCGGCCGTCTTACTACGACGTGGCCTCCGGCCTCGCCCCACGGGCCACGGATCGGCCGCCCATTACGTTCCTGCATGCCTCGCACACCGACGGCCGCGATCGCCAGATCGATGAGGCGGAGAAAATCTCCGAGTGGATCCTTGCCCGTGGCGGCAAGCTGAATCGTTACGCGATTCTTCTGCGGCGATTGAGCAAGCTCGATCACTACCTCGACACGTTCGATCGATATGGGATTGCCTACGTGTTGCCGCCGACGCGTGCGTTTCTCGATCGCCGCGCGCCGGTCGATCTGCTGGCGGTGCTGCGGGCGATTGCGCATCCATTCGATCGCGGCGCGGAAGTCTCGGCGGCGCGCACTCCGTACTTTGCGCTGACCGATCAGGAAATTGCCGAAGGAGTCATCGCAGGCAATGAGGCGTGGACGTCATTCACGGCCACGCTCGATCGATATCGCGACGAAGCCAGGCACCTCACCGTCAGCGGGACGATCGACCTGCTCGTCGAAGCCAGCGCCATCGAGAGCATCTACGACCTCTCCTCCGATCACCGCCGCTCGCTGCGACACCTCGAACATCTGCGAGCGATTGCATTTACATACGACCAGAAAACCGCAGGCTCGCTGCGGCAGTTCGTCGCCGAGATCGATCGCCGGCGCAACGAGCCGGACGAGATGGAGCCGAGTCTCGCGGACGATGACAGCGAGGCCGTGCGCATTCTGTCGGTCCACGCCGCGAAAGGGCTCGAGTTCGACACCGTGATCCTGCCCGACCTCTCCTTCCCGTCGCGCGGCAACGACTCGATGCAGTTGTTCGCCGTCGAAGAGCCTCGCAGCCTCGTGGTCAGCGGATCCGCGCAGACACTGTCCGCGCAGTTCCGTTTCACGAACGCCGGCGCGCCGCTGAAGGACGTCGGCAAAGAGCGCGATGAAGCAGAGCTGCGACGGCTGTTCTACGTCGCAGTAACCCGCGCGAAGAATGAAGTCGTGTTCGTCTGCAACGCGACGCAGAAACGCGAAGGGTTCTTCGCCACGTTGTGTGGCACGTTCGCATTCGAGAAGAACGCGCTTGATGGTTTGTGGCCAGCCGTGGCGGGACGGACGACGGTTCCGTTGCGCGCGGGCGAACGTTCGATCCTGGCGTCGTTTGAAACGATCGATACGAACGAGACGAGGGCGGCGCGACGGAAGCGGTTGATCGATGCGGATCTGGAAGCAAAACTGGCGACCGGCGATCTCGAGCCCCTCAATATTGGAGGACAGGCAATCCTGCCTGTCCCGACGGGCAGGATTGCCCGTCCTCCACGCGGTCGCGCGGCCGGCATCATCCTGCATCGATTGCTCGAGCTCTGGGACGGCGTCTCCGACTTCGAGCCACTGCTGCGCAACGTGGCGAACGAAACCGGCGCGGACAAGCGCGCGCTCGACGGCGTCCGCTCCCGGCTCGCGACGCTTCGGCGCTCACAGAGCTTCGAGCGCATCATCCGCGGCGAAACGATCGCGCGCGAAGTCAGCGTGCGTTTCATCGACGAAAACGGCAACGCTGTGGAGCGCCGGATCGACCGCATCCTCCGCGAGAACGGTCGGGAAGTCGTCGTCGACTACAAGAGCGGCTCACCCGACCCGGAGCGTCTCCAGCGCGATCGCGATCAGGTTTCCCGATACTGTCGCGCCGTTCAGCAGATCACCGGCCGTCCGTGCGCCGGCCTGCTCTGGTACATCGAGGCGGACTCCGACCGGCTGATCGACGTGGAGCAAGTAGAATCGTCGTCAAATGCCGCTGTCTGACGTCGTCGTGCTGTCGTTCACCGCACTCATCACGATGGTCAACCCGCTGGCGGTGCTCCCGTCGTTCGTGATGCTCACCGAAGGCGAGTCATTCAACGTACGGGCAAGCGTCGCGTTCGTCGCGTCGATCGCCTGCGTCGGCGTCCTCACCGTTTTTCTGCTCGCCGGCAACTATGTGTTCACGCTGTTCGGCATCACCGTGCCGGCGTTCCAGATCATGGGCGGCGTCATCTTCCTCACGAACGCGATGCGGACGCTCGTCGACGACGACCGGCGTTCGTTCGACGTCGGCGGCAACCGGAGAACCGAGGATCACGATGTGGTGAAGGCCGAGATGGATCCGTCGTCGATCGCCATCGTGCCGCTGGCGATCCCGATGCTCTCCGGCCCCGGCGCGATTACGACGGTCATGGTGCTCGTGAACCTCTATCGCGGCATCGAACAGAGACTCGCCATCATCCTCTCCATCGTTGCCGTCGGTCTCTGCTCGTGGCTCGTACTGCTCGCCGCCGTTCCGCTGTCGCGCATCATTGGCGATCGCGGCCGCGCCGTCTTCTCCAAAATCATGGCCCTCCTCCTCGGCGCCATCGGAATCCAGTTCATCATCAACGGAGTGAAGCCGGTGATGGTCGAGATCATGAAGGGGGGCTGAGATGTTCATCGGACACGATGCCATCGCCTTCGCGGGCAAAAAGACCGCGCCGCGGACTTCGCTCGGCACTCTGATCGCGGCAGCGTCGCTGCTCGATCTGATCTGGCCGGTGCTCGTCATCGCCGGCGTGGAGCGGTTCGAGATCCGTCCCGGCGTCACGAGCTATTCGCCGTTCGACTTCACGTATTACCCGTGGTCGCACAGCCTCGTCATGTCGATCGTCTGGTCGATCGTGTTCGGTGCGGGCTACTTCGCGGTCACGAAATATGCGCGGGGAGCGGTGGTGACCG
>DASVHS010000332.1:0-4855 GCA_036382495.1 Thermoanaerobaculia bacterium
CGCACCAACGCCGAAATGCTGCGGATCTTTCTTCGGATCTGCGACGCGGTTGGATTCGCGCACGCCGCGGGCGTCGTTCATCGCGATCTGAAACCCGAGAACATCATGATCGGCGGATTCGGCGAGGTGATGGTGATGGATTGGGGCGTCGCCGCTTCGATCGATGCCACTGGAGATGTCGCAGGAACCCGTGGCTTCATGGCGCCGGAGCAACTGCGTGGCGAGCCCGTCGATCCGCGGACCGACATCTTCGCCCTCGGCGCGATCCTGGAGCGCATCGCACAAGACAAACCGTTGCGTGCGATCGCGAACAAAGCGAAGGCTGCGGACGCAGCCCATCGATATGCGTCCGCCACCGACCTCGCCGCGGATGTCGCTCGCTACCTGGACGGGCAGGCCATCGGTGCGTATCGCGAAAACATTCTCGAGCGTGCCGGACGCTGGACGCGACGCAATATCGCGCTGGTCGCCATCGTCGCGGCCTACGTCGTCATGCGTGTCATCGTCTTTTTTTGGATTCGCCGGTAAAGGAATCTGGCAGGACGGTGAATCTGTCAGCGGAGGGTTGAAATCATCATGAACAAAGTCATCGTCGGTCTGCTCCTCGGTGGTCTTCTCGGAATCTTCGACGGCCTGACAGCCTGGTTCACGCCGGCGGTCCGCGCAGGAATCATCGGCATCGTCATCGGCTCGTGCATCAAGGGGATGATTGCCGGTGTCGCCGCCGGCTGGTTCGCGCGCAAAGTTCAGTCGGTCGTCGCGGGATTGCTGTTCGGACTCGGCGTCGGGCTCGTGCTGGCATGGCTCGTCGCGTTCCTGCAGCACGGCTATTACTTCGAGATCATGCTCCCCGGCGGAATCGTCGGCGCGATCGTCGGCTGGGCGACGCAGCGATACGGCCGGCCGTCCATGGCCGTCGCGAGCGCGATGATGCTCGTCGTCGCGCTCTGCACGCTCAACGTCCGCGCCGCCGAAGGCACCGACAATGTGACCGCAGCCGAGGCGTTCGGGAGGCTGAAGACGTTGGCAGGACGATGGAACACGCATGTGATGACGCCGGAGGGGCCGCTGGTGAACGTCGACTATCGCGTGTCCGGCGGCGGCACCGTGGTCATGGAAACGCTCTTTTCCGGCGCGCCGCACGAGATGATCACGATGTACACGCTCGACGGCGACAACCTCGTCGCCACGCACTACTGCGCGATGGGAAACCAGCCGACGATGAAGCTGGATCTCGCAGCATCCACACGAGATAGCCTCGTCTTCCAGTTCGTGGGTGTTCGCGGTCAGAACGCCACTGGCGACCACGTCCACGACGGGAGGATCCGCTTTCTCGGGAACGGTGATGTGCAGTCGGAGTGGAACTCGACGGCAAGCGAACCCAAACGTTTTTTCCAGAATCGTGCAAAATAGCCCTTGCGAAATTTTTCGCGCTGACGGTTACTTCCAGCCGGCAGAAGAAGGTGCCCCATCCTCACGGTCGAACAATTGCCGGATAGCCGGCGCGCGATTCTCACGACTCTGAAGCAGCGCGGTCCGGCGACGATCGCGCAACTCGCAGACGAACTCGGACTGACCGGCGAAGCGGTGCGGCAGCAACTGCTGCAACTTCATCGCGACGGTTGGGTCGAGGCGCGCATCGAACGAAGCGATGAGCGGTCGCGCACCGGACGTCCGGCCACCATTTATCGACTGAGTGAAGCAGGCGACCATCTGTTCCCGAAGCAGTACGACGGCCTGACTGTCGTCATGCTCGATGCTGTGGCCGAAGAGATCGGCGGCGATGCATTGAAGCGGATCCTTTCGCGCATGACCGACGAGCGCGTCGCAGCGGTCGGCTCGAGCCTGCGCGGTCTTACGCTCGCGCAGAAGGTCATGGCGCTCAAGAACTGGTATCTCAACGACGATCCGTACATGGACATCGAGGCGACTGGCGGCGCGTATCTGCTCAAGGAGCGCAACTGTCCATTCCTCAACACGGCGATGCGCCGCCCTGTCCTCTGCGCCGTCTCCGTCAACGCGCTCACCCGAGTCCTCGGATACAAGGTCGTGCGTGATGAGAAGTTTCAGAACGGCGACGGCCGCTGCGTCTTCCGCGTCCTCGAGGACCAGCCGATCGATCCGACCTCGTGGGAATTCCGCCTCGAGGCGGATTTCACTCGCTAGTGCCGGCGTCTGCGCGCGACGATGATCCGCCGCGCTTCACGTAGACGGTCTTGATGTTCACGAATTCGCGAATGCCGTAGACGCCGAGCTCGCGGCCGAAGCCGGAGTGCTTCACACCGCCAAACGGAAGCCGGGCGTCGGATGCCACCATGGCGTTGACGAACACCTGGCCCGACTCGATGGCGTCGATGAAACGCTTCTCTTCGTCGCGGTCGCGCGTCCAGACGCTGGCGCCGAGGCCGAAGGTTGTCGAGTTCGCGACTTTGACGGCTTCGTCGAAATTGCGTACGCGGAAGATCGACGCGACAGGACCAAACGTCTCTTCCATGTTCACGGGCGCGTCCGGCGGGATGTCGCGCAGGACCGTCGGCTCGTAGAAGTTGCCCTTCGTTCCAACGCGCTTGCCGCCGGTCAGAAGTTTCGCTCCCGCGCGCACGCTTGCGTCGACCTGCTTCTCGATGTCCGTCACGATCTGCGGAGTGGCCAGCGGGCCGATGTCGACCGATTCGTCGAGGGGATCGCCGATCTTGAGCGCCTTCATGATGGACACGAATTTCGTCTCGAATTGATCTGCAATATTCACATGCACAATAAAGCGCTTCGCGGCGATACACGATTGTCCGTTGTTGACGATGCGCGCTTTGACCGCGGTCGTGGCTGCCTCGTCGACGTCGGCGGAGGGCATGACGATGAACGGGTCGCTTCCGCCAAGCTCGAGGACGGTCTTCTTGATGTGCTTTCCTGCGTCGGAGGCCACGCTCGCGCCGGCGGGCTCGCTGCCCGTAAGTGTCGCCGCCTTCACGCGCTCGTCGTTGAGGACGCGCGCCACCTGATCCGATGAGATCAGCAGCGTTTGAAACTCATCGTGATCGAATCCCGCTTCGCGGAGGATCGTCTCGATCGCCATCGCCGACTGGGGCACGTTCGACGCGTGTTTCAGGAGCCCGACATTTCCGGCCATGAGCGCGGGCGCCGCGAATCGGAAGACCTGCCAGAACGGGAAGTTCCACGGCATCACCGCGAGGATGGGACCGAGGGGCTCGAAGCGGACGTAGCTCTGATCGGCGTCGGTCTTGATCTGCTCATCGGCGAGATGACGTTCGCCGTTTTCGGCGTAGTAACGACATGCGGTCGCGCACTTCTGCACTTCGGCAACCGCTGACTTCACTGGCTTCCCCATCTCCAGCGTGATGAGCCGTCCGTATTTCGCGGCGTCGCGCTCGAGGATGTCCGCGGCGCGCGCCAGGCGCTTCGCACGTTCTGCAAAGGAGCGCGCGCGATTCACACGAAATCCTTCGATTGCGCATTGAAGCTTTCGCTCGATTTCAACTTCGCTCAGCGCTGAAAATGTTTTGATTGTCTCGCCCGTCGCGGGGTTGATTGATGCGATTCCCATGGCAGCGCTGCATGATATCCTCCGGCCACATCGTCCAAGTGTTTCAACCAGCCAGACTCATCTCTGATAAGGAGCGCTATGTATAAAGCCAACTCACTCCGGCTATTGCTATTCGTGTCTCTACTGCTCGCTGTCGCACCGTTCGCGGCGTTCGCCCAGAGCAGCAACGGTTCTCTTTCCGGCACCGTATCCGACGACAACGGCAGCGTGCTGCCGGGCGTCACGGTGTCGGCGACGAACCTCGCCACCGGCGCCGAGCGCAGCTCGGTCACCAATTCGACCGGTCACTACGATATCGGGCTGCTTTCTCCCGGAACTTACCGCGTGAAGGCGGATCTCTCCGGCTTTCAATCCATGCAACGCGACCATGTTGTTGTCAACGTCGGAACTAACGCTACGCTGGACGTAAAGCTCAAGCCGGGCGTTGCCGAGACGGTGACCGTCACCGCCGCCGCACCGATTGTCGAAACGACGAAGTCCGAAGTCAGCTCGGTCGTGAATGAACGAGCGATCGAGAACCTGCCGACGAACGGCCGCAACTTCATCAACTTCGTTCTTACGACGCCCGGCGTTGTCCTCGATACGCGCGCGGGCGATATCAGTTTCGCCGGTCAACGCGGAACGCTCAACTCGATGGTCGTCGATGGTGCGAACAACGACAACACGTTCTTCGGCCAGACCGTCGGCCGCACCGGCTCGGGCCGCGCGCCGTATCAGTTCTCGCAGGACGCGGTGAAAGAGTTCCAGGTGAACTCGAACGCGTACTCGGCCGAGTACGGCCGCGCCGGCGGCGCCGTGATCAACGTCGTCACGAAGTCGGGCACGAACGACTACCACGGCTCGGTGTTCGATTTTTATCGCGACAAGGACCTGAACTCGAACAACTACATCAACGAGATCAACAATCGCGCGAAGAGCGCGTACCACTACGATCAGTACGGGTTGAGCATCGGTGGCCCGATCGTTAAGGACAAGCATTTCTTCTTCGCGAACTGGGACCGGCAGCGGAACTCGACGCCAAACCTCGTCGTCCTCGGCGGCGGTCGCATCACGAACTTCCCGACTGACGCGGCAAGCCAGGCCGCTCTGGCGACCCTCCAGGGCCTCGACGCCAGTTACTCGCAACAGCAGAACCAGGATGTCTATCTTCTGAAGACCGACTCCGAACTTCCCGCGAGCACGCATCTCTCGCTGCGCTACAACAGGCAGCGGTTCACGGGCATCAATTTCGAGAACAGCGGCATTACAAACGCGCTGGGGCACAGCGGCAACTCCGACGTCCTGACCGATTCG
>DASVHS010000333.1:0-9075 GCA_036382495.1 Thermoanaerobaculia bacterium
TGAAGCGAGGTCCGTACTGGAGCGACGCGAGGGCGGTGACCACGCCCGCGGCCGACATCGCCAGCAGGAACCACGCGACGATGAACGCCGGCTTTCGGTACTTGAACCCGAATCGCTGCTCGAGCGCCTTCTGCTCCTCGACCGAAAGCAACGTGAGCAGAGGCTCGCGCATCGTGTAGGCGTCGCGCAACGCAACGTCTTCGGTCGGCTGCGTAATGAAGAGCCGCTGACCCTTCGGAACGGCAAAGGGCGACACGGCGCCGGAGCGCTTCCCCGCGAACAGGTAAAACAGAAGATATGGGAAAAACCCGAGCACCGACCCGATCGGCCGTCGATGGAACCACGCGATGTTCAGTCGAAAGGCGCTTTCGATCAACAGATAGACGGCGAGAAGAAAAAGCGGCAACGGGATCGATTCGCGCACAAACGTGCGACGAACGAACTCATTCGCGAACCAGATGAGGTATGCGAACGGAATGAGGATCGACAACGAAGTCAGCTTCGCCGGCTGGATGCCGATCTCGTTACCGAGCTGCTCCTGCGCGATCGCCGGGAGAAGTCCGGTGAAGATCCCGGCGAGATTCGCGGCTTTGCGTCCCTTCTCTCGTTTGACGGCCGAGTGGTGCTCAGAAGCCCGGTGCTCCTCGCTCGCCTCATCGTATGGTTCCGAGACGCGGATGACGTGGTGATCGCTCCACGGCTCGAGCATGTAACGAATCGCGCCGCCCGGTGCGGCATCCGCGGTCACCACCTCGAAGAACCGGTCCTCCCACAAAACAGCAGTGCCGGGATGCTCGGCGCTCGTCAGAGTCTTCGGAACGCGTGGAAGCCAGCCCTTCGATCGGCGAGCGAACAGGATCCACTGTTCTCCATGGCCGGCGCGAACGCGGTCGGATCCGAAGGGACGCATGAATCAAAGGCCGAAGGCTGAAGGCTGAAGGCTGAAGGACGAAAAGATCAAGATGCTATTCATCGTCATCTTCACCTTTCATCCTTCTGCCTTCAGCATTCAGCCTTCAGCGTCCGATCCATTCTGCGCCACGCACGCACGCACGTGCTCCACGAGCGCCTGGATGTCGAACGGCTTCAGAAGGACCGCGAACGGCTTGCCGCTCATCCGCTCCTTGATCACGCTCGGTGATGCTGCGCTCGTCACGATGATCCGCTTGAGCCGTTTCGGATCGCTGGCCGCCATCGTGTTCATGAAACTGAAGCCGTCGAGGTTCGGCATCATCAGATCAAGAATGATGGCGTCGTAGTCGGATAAGCCGAGTTTGAGGACGGCCTCGACGCCGTCCGACGCGACCTCGACGTTGTACCCCTCGCGACATAACACCATCTTGACCAGACGGCGAATGGCCGGATCGTCCTCGACCACGAGGATTCCAGCTTCCTGCGGAGTTTTTGCCACGTCGTACCCGCTGGAGCGCGCAGCAAGAAGTGCTCCCGTTACGCGCTCTCCGCGGCGGCATCCTCTGCACAATCGCGCGCGCAGGAGCGAACGGCGTTCGTCAGTTGATCGATGTCGAACGGCTTCGGAAGCAGCTTGCAGATCGGCTCCGGAAAGTCTCCACGCACGACCGAACCGGTCGCCGACATCACGATCACGCTCTTGAGATTCGACGGCCGCCGTTCCTTCAGGAAGTCGACGACGGCGAACCCGTCGACGTCCGGCATCATCAGATCGAGGACGACGAGGTCGTAGCAGCCGCTCTCCATCTTCTCGATGCCCTGCCTGCCGTCCGCCGCGACATCCACCGCGAATCCCTCCCGTTGCACGACGGTCTTCACGAGAGCGCGGATCGCCGCATCGTCTTCACAAATGAGAGCGCGCCGGATCGTCATGACCCGGCTAAAGCAACGGCCATTCCGGCAGCGATCTAGCAAAGTTATTGCAATGGAGATAACCATGACCGAACAAGTGAGCATCTACGGAACAGACTGGTGCGGCGACACACGGCGCTCCCTGCGCGTCCTCGACACCGCCGGAGTGGAGTACGACTACATCGACATCGACGATGACCGCGACGGGGAGAAGAAGGTCATCGAATTCAACAAGGGCAAACGGCGCATCCCCCTGGTTGAGATCGCTTCGGAGAAAGGGACGCAGTCGCTGTCCGTGCCCAGCGACTCCGAACTGAAGAAGGCGCTGGGCTAGCCGCGCCTCACCATCCCCTTCAGAATCCACAGCGGTCCCACGAGCAGATGCACAAAGTTCCGCATGAACGCCGGCTGCTTTTTCTCGTACACGGTGTGGCCGATGAACTGGAAGATCCAGCCGAGGATGAAGAGGATGACGTTGGCGGTCAGGGGAAGGGCGGCGCCGGCGAAGTAGAAGATGATGGAAACGCCGAGCATGCCCAGGCCGAGCTTCCAGTCGAGCATGAGGTAGTAGACCGACGACGCGAAGATCAGCACGACCGCGAGATCGATTCGTAACGAGTTGATCGTGACGATCTCGACCCTCGCCAGCATGCCGATGAGCGACAGCATGATCAGCGGGATTCCGACCCGGTGGAACCATTTGTTCCCCGCGGTGCGGTGGTAGCTCGCGTAGTCGTCGAAGAGAGCGTCGATGTTCGACATAACACTCATCCCGACCCTGAGCGCGGCGAAGGGGAGGGATGACATGAGGAGGTTACCTCGGAATAACCCCCCCGGAAAAATGTTGACAGCCCCGGGTGAATGGATAAATATTCATGTTGATGAATTTTTATGCAGCCGGTGACGCCGCGCGCAGGAAGGAAGAGATCCTCCGGATCGTCCGGGAATCGACCGTCCACTCTCAGGACGAGATCCTCGGCGCGCTCAAGAAGCGTGGCTTCAAAGTCGCTCAGCCGACGCTCTCCCGCGACCTCCGCGACCTCGGCCTGGCCAAGACTCCGGCCGGCTACATCGTCCCCGGTGAAGTCGTCGCGCCCGTCATCAACTTCACTCCGCGCGAGGTCCGCGAGACCCGCCTCGAGCATCTGATCCGCGAGTCCGTGCTCTCCGCGGAGGCGGCGATGAACCTGGTCGTGATCAAGACGCCGGCGGCGGCAGCGCAGCCTCTGGCCAGCGCCATCGACTTCGGCGACGTCGAGGACGCGCTGGGAACTCTCGGCGGCGACGACACGATCTTCGTCGCGTTCCGGAACCCGAGCTCCGCAGCCGCCTTTGTGCGACGACTTCATGAGATCACCGGGCTCTCGCCCGCAAGACGGCGGGGACGAGCGTGAACAACGTGCTTCAGATCGCAGTCCGCCGATCGCAGATCGCAGGAGTCTCTGAGCCGGCGATCAGTCAGGTCGCCGTTGTCGGCGCGACCGGCTATGCGGGCGCGGAGCTGACTGCGATCCTCGATCGTCATCGTTACGCAAAGATCACGTCGCTGTTCTCCTCGAGCGGCGGCACGAAAGGCGCTGTGTCGCCCTCGCGACCGGATCTCGTCGCCGAGCCGTTCGTCATCGAAAAGCTGATCGATTCGGCACCTGGTGTCGCGTTCCTGGCGACGCCGAACGAAGTCTCGGCCGAGCTCGCACCGAAGCTGATCGACGCCGGGATCCGCGTGATCGATCTTTCGGGCGCGTTCCGTCTCCAGGATCCGTCGCTGTACCCGACGTGGTACGGCTTCACGCATTCGCGGCCGGAACTGCTGCACGAGGCTGTGTACGGACTCACGGAGTTCTGCAACGGGGAATTGAACACGGCGCGACTCGTGGCGAACCCGGGCTGCTATCCGACGTCGATCGTTCTCGCGCTGCGGCCGCTGACGTATCTCATCGATCGCTCGCAGCCGGTCATTTGCGACTCGATGAGCGGCGTGTCAGGCGCAGGAAAGAAGTCCGATCTGGCATGGTCGTTCGCGGAAGTTGCCGGCAACTTCAAGGCGTACTCGGCCGGCAGTCACCGGCACGAGCCGGAGATCCGCAGCGGACTGCGGCTCGGCGACCGTGCGCCGCTCGTCTTCGTCCCGCACCTTCTGCCGACGATCCGCGGGATTCTGTCCACGATGCACGTCAGCTTCCTGAATCCGATGACGGCCGACGACGTGATGGCGATCTATCAATCGACGTTCGCGAATGCGCCGCTCGTTCGCGTGTTGCCGCCGGGAGTGCTGCCGGAGCTGAAGAGCGTCGTCAACACGCCGCGCGCGGAGATCGGCTTTCAGCTGCTGCACAGCGGACGTCGCGCCGTGATCGTCTCGGTCATCGACAACCTGCTGAAAGGCGCGGCCTCGCAGGCCGTTCAGAACTTCAACCGCATGTGTGGCTACGAGGAAGTGGAGGGGCTTACTTAGCCATGTCATCCCGAGCGTAGCGAGGGACCCGGGGGGCATGGGCGGTCGACCACCTCACACCCAGGTCCCTCGCTACGCTCGGGATGACATCGAACTCATATGAAAGTGATCAAACTCGGAGGGAGTCTCCTCGACGATGCGGCCCGGCGCGCCGACGCACTCGAGAACATCGTCGCCGCATGGCACTCGGGCGAGCAGATCGTGCTCGTCCATGGCGGCGGGAAACACATCGACACCGCGCTCGCGAAGCTCGGCATCCCGAAGCGCACGCACTCCGGATTGCGGATCACTGACGATGCGACGCTCGACGTCGTCGTCTCGGTCCTGGCCGGCAGCGTGAACAAGATGCTCGTTGCGGAACTGACGTCGCTGGGCATCCTCTGCGCCGGCATCTCCGGGGCCGATGCCGGAACGCTCGTCGCCGAAGTTCATCCGCCGATCGACGGCGTCGACCTCGGTCACGTCGGACAAGTCGTCAGCTCCAGTCCGCTGCTCGCCGTCTCGTTGCTCAACGCAGGCATTCTCCCCGTCATCTCGTCGATCGCACAGGGTCCGATGGGCGCGTTGCTGAATGTGAACGCCGATTCCGCCGCCGCGGCGATTGCGTCGGCGGTCGGAGCGTCGTCGCTGCAATTCATCACCGACGTCGCCGGACTGCTCGACAGCAACGGCAGCGTCGTCCCGTCGCTCACCGCCAGCGATGCCCATCAGCTGCTCGAGAGCGAGATCGTCACCGGCGGCATGAAGCCGAAGCTGCAGGCCGCACTCGGCGCACTGGCCGCAGGTGTGTCGTCGATCCACATCGGAGGAGGAACTCAACTTGTTGCTGCATGACGAATCACCCGCAGCGGTCGAAGCGCGCGAGAGCGCATTCATTCTGCCGACGTACGCGCGCACACAGTTTCATCCGCGCGACGGCAAAGGCGCGCAGCTCATCGACGCGAAAGGCCACATCTACTGGGACCTCCTCGGCGGCATCGCCGTCAACGTCCTCGGTCACAAACATCCGCGGCTCGTGACGGCGCTGCGGGATGCATCGGCGTCGCTGTTCCACATCTCCAACCTCTACTACCACCCGTGGCAGGGCATCCTCGGCGAGCGACTCGTGCGCGCTTCGGGCTTGTCCCGCGCGTTTTTCTGCAACAGCGGAACGGAAGCGAACGAAGCGGCGCTGAAGTTCGCGCGGCTGGCGACGAACGGCCGCACCGAAATCGTCGCCCTCGACGAGTCGTTTCACGGACGCACCGTCGGCGCGCTGTCGATGACCGGCCACGAGGCGTACCGCACACCGTTCGCGCCGCTGATGCCGGGCGTGAAGTTCGTCGCGCCGAACGACATCGAAGCGCTCAAGGCGGCAGTGACGAATCAGACCGCGGCGATCTTTCTCGAACCGGTCATGGGCGAGGGCGGCATCATCCCGCTCACCGACGAGTTCCTCATCGCCGCGCGCAAAGCGGCGGACCGCACCGGCGCGATGCTCGTGTTCGACGAGATCCAATGCGGACTCGGGCGCACCGGACATCTCTTCGCGTTTCAGAAGAGCGGCGTCATGCCCGACATGATCACGCTCGCGAAGCCGCTCGGCGGTGGACTGCCGCTCGGCTGCGTGCTGACCGGTGACGCGATCGAAGGAATCGTGAAGCCGGGACATCACGGCACGACGTTCGGTGGAAATCCCGTCGCCTGTCAGCTCGGTATCGCAGTGCTCGACGAGATCGAGTCGGCGAAGTTGCTCGCACGCGTGCAGGACATGGGCGAATGGTTCGGGGGCCAGCTGAAAGCGTTGCAGGCACGTGTTCCGTCGATCGTCGACGTGCGCGGCGCAGGAATGATGTGGGGCATCGAGCTCGATCGTCTTGCGGCGCCCGTCGCGAAGGAACTGCTCGGGCGCGGATTCGTCGTCGGCACTGCACGCGACAAAGTGCTGCGCCTTCTCCCGCCGTACATCACGCCGAAGCAAGCGTTCATCGAATTCATCTCGACGCTGGAGCAGGTGCTCACGCAGGAGTTGCCGGTTACCGGTGACCGGTTGCCGGTGGACGTCATCGCAAGCGCATCAGCACCCCGGCAACGGGCAACAGGCAACAGGCAACCTCACATGCAAGGAGTTCCGAAGTGAACAAGGTGCACAAAGTCGCCCTCGCCTACTCGGGCGGTCTCGACACATCGATCATCATTCCCTGGCTCAAAGAGAACTACGGCTGCGACGTCGTCGCGGTCGCGGTCGATGTTGGCCAGGCTGAAGAGACGACGGGCCTCGCGGAGAAGGCATACAAGACCGGTGCGTGCGACTTCCATCTCATCGACGCGAAGGAGGAGTTCGCGCGCGAATATCTCTTCCCCGTCCTCAAAGCGGGCGCCATCTACGAACACGACTACCTCCTCGGCACCTCGACGGCGCGGCCGCTCATCGCGCGCAAGCAGGTCGAAGTGGCGCTGGCCACCGGCTGCGATGCGCTCGCGCACGGTTGCACCGGCAAGGGCAACGATCAGGTCCGCTTCGAGCTCGCGTATCAGGCGCTCGCGCCGGAGCTGACGGTCATCGCGCCGTGGCGCGAGTGGTCCATCGTCTCGCGTGAGGACGCGATCGACTTCGCCGCGTCGCGCGGGATTTCAGTGCCGGTGACGAAGAAGGACCCGTATTCGCGCGATCGAAACCTCTGGCATCTGTCGCATGAAGGCGGACCGCTCGAGGATCCTTCGTTCGAGCCGGAAGCCTCGATGTTCAAGCTGACCGTCGATCCGACTCTCGCGCCGAATGTGCCCGAGAAGGTCACGATCGAGTTCGAATCGGGTGTGCCGGTGAGTGTCAACGGCACGAAGCATTCGCCGGCGAAAATTGTCGAGACACTGAATGCGATCGGCGGCAGGCACGGCGTCGGCCGCGTGGACCTCGTCGAGAACCGTCTCATCGGAATCAAGTCGCGTGGTGTTTACGAGACGCCGGGCGGCACGCAGCTCGTGACCGCGCTCAAGGCTCTCGAGTCGATCACGCTCGATCGTGACACGTCGCACGAGAAGGAGCGCATCGCCACTCGTTATGCGGAGCTCGTCTACAACGGCCAGTGGTTCTCGCCGTTGCGCGAGGGCTACGACGCGTTCGTGAACACGGTCAGCGAACCGGTCAGCGGCTCGGTCACTCTGAAACTCTACAAAGGCAACATTAGTGTCGTTGGGCGCAAGTCGGGGCAGTCGCTTTATTCGCAGGACCTGGCCTCGTTCAACATGACCGGCTACAACGCCAGCGACTCCGCGGGTTTCATTCGTCTCTTCGGACTGCAGCTGCGCGGCCGCAAGCGTCTCGCGCCGATCGCAGTCGAGGAGCTCGCTCACGGTGACTAATCGGATGTGGGGCGGCCGCTTCGATGCGGCGCCGTCGCAACTCCTGCGAGCGCTGAACGATTCGTTCGCGTTCGATCGGGAGTTGCTCGCCGATGACGTGCAGGGCTCGATCGCGTGGGCGCAGGCGCTCGCCGATGCTGAAGTTCTCAATCGCGAAGAATGCGAAAAGATCGTCTGGGCGATGCGCGAGATTCCTGCGCCATCAGAGACTTCCGACTTCGAAGACGTGCACTCGTATGTCGAAGCCAGGCTCCGCGAGAAAGTCGGCTCGCTCGCCGGCAAGCTCCACACCGGCCGTTCGCGCAACGACCAGGTCGCGACCGACCTGAAACTGTGGCTGCGGCGCGCCTCGAACGAATCCATCGAGATGTTGAAGGACCTGGCCCGCGTCCTCGCTCAGAAAGCGATGGACGAGGCCGAGACGGCGATGCCCGGCTACACGCATTCCAAGCGTGCGGAGCCTGTGACATTCGGTCACTGGCTGCTGGCGTATGTGGAGATGCTGCGGCGCGATCTCTCGCGCATCGCCGGCACGATCGAGCGCAACAACACCTGTCCGCTGGGATCGGGTGCGCTCGCAGGAACACCGCTAAATATCGACCGCGAGTCGCTGGCGAAGACATTGGGGTTCGGGCGAGCGACGACGAACTCGCTCGACGGGGTGTCGGACCGCGACTTCGCGGTCGAGTATCTGTTCGACGCCTCACTGTTGTTCTCGCATCTCTCCCGCTTCGCCGAAGATCTGATTTTCTTCAGCAGCGACGAAGCGGGATTCGTCGAGCTGCCGGATGCAATGGCCACCGGTTCGTCGCGGATGCCGCAGAAGAAGAATCCGGACGTGCTCGAGCTCGTTCGCGGTCACGCGGCGCGCTCGATTGGCGAACTGACCGGACTCCTTTCGTTGATGAAAGGCCTGCCGCTCGCGTACGACAAGGACCTGCAGCTCGACAAGGAGCCGCTCTTCCGCACGCGCGCGACGATCGCCGTCATGCTGCCGGCGCTGACCGCGCTCGTCGCCGGCCTGAAACTGGATCGCGACAAGATGCGCGCGGCTGCGTCCGATGACATGCTGCTGGCCACCGCCGTCGCCGACGCGATTGCGGCGAAGGGCACGCCGTTCCGTGAAGCGCACGAGATGGTCAGCGCGAACCTGGCGTCGCTGCATCAACTCGCGGAGCAGCACGGCGTCACTCTCGAATCCGTTCTCGACAGAAAGAGCGCGCTCGGCGGGACGTCACCGAAACGCGTGCGCGAAGCTGCAAGAGAGGCGCTGGGAGCCCTTCGTTGAAACTGCCGAAGGGATTCGTAGCGTCCGGCGTCCGCGCCGGCATAAGAAAGAAGCGTCCCGACCTCGGCCTCATCGTCGCCGAAAACGGTGCGAACGCTGCGGCCGTGTTCACGAAGAACCGATTTCAGGCCGCGCCGGTCGTCCTTTCGAAAGCCGCGCTGAAGAA
>DASVHS010000334.1:0-10536 GCA_036382495.1 Thermoanaerobaculia bacterium
TGCGGAAAGTAGTACGACGTCCCGGTGAGCGTCTCCTGTCCGCTGGTCTGCCTCGTGAGATACACGTAGCTGTACCCGTTCGCGAACACGCGTTTGTTGTCGAGGATGTTGTTCAACCGCAGTGACAGACGCGACCAGCGCGAAAGCGCGAACGATGCGCTGCCGTCGAGCGTGAAGAAGTGTGGTGTGACGAAGCCGGGGTTGTCCGTGTTGTCGAGGAACGAGCGGCCGACATAGCGTCCGACCAGACCGCAACTGAAGCGCGACGACGGAGTGAGCTCGAGCGCTTCGTTGACGATCACCGACGGCGTCAGCACGGGCTCGACGTTGTGATACGCGACCGGCTTGCTGTCGACGAAGTTTCCGGCCGCATCGTAGACGTCGTAGAACTGCGTCCACGTGCCGATGCGATTCCGGCTCAGGCTCGCGATCGTCCGCAGCCGAAGCGCGGATGTGACCGCGAATGCCGCGTCGACTTCGATTCCGCGGCGGTAGCTCCGATCGACGTTCCGGCGGAGCAGCAGACCGATGTCGGACAACTCGCCGGTCGACGCGATCTCATTGCGGAACTCCATCGCATAGACATCCGCCTTCAGCGTGACGCGCGAGGTGCGATAGTCGACACCGCTCTCGAAATCGAAAAGCCGTTCGGGCCTGACCGCGTGCAGGTCGTGCGCGAACGACGCGTTGTCCTGGCCCTGGAACATGTCGTTTCGCGTCGGCTCGCGCGTTGAAACGCCGGCGGATGCGTAAACGCTCGCCACCGGCGACAGCTCGCGACGAACGCCGGCCTTCGGATTCACGAACAGCCAGTGAATCGGATCAATGTGCACGTCGCCGTGATACGCAAAATTCGTGTAGCGAACCTGCGCATCGCCGTAGAGATGCCATGCGTTGCGATCGATGCTCGCTTTCGCGAACGCGTTCGCCTCGTCCTTGATGCCGTAGTTGTAATAGTCACGCGCTCCGCCAACGAGATCGCGCGTGTGCTCGCGGCGAAAGTGATTCACGTGGACGCCGTAGTTCGTCGTGAGCGAGCCGCGCGTCTGACTGTACGTCAGCATCGAGCCGATCAGCATTCCGTCGAGGCCGTATTGACGCAAGTCCGTGCGCGACGCGCTGTCGTCGTACAACCGGTACCAGCCGTATCCGCGCTGGTAGAACGCCGAGGCAGTCAGCGATGCGCCGTTCGCCAGCGACTTCAGATACTGCAGATTCGCAAGGTCGTAGCCGAAGCTGTCCCGCTCCTCCGGCTGCAGCGGATTCGCGCGCAGATCGGAAGCGAGCGTTTCGGCATCCGCCGCATTAAACGAAAGATGCTGGGCCTCATGTCCGGTGAATCCGGTCAACCGGAGCTGCGACGTTTCGCCCTGCTTCGCCGCGCTCACGAAAATGTTCCGCTGCTCGGTACCGGAGTGTTCGCGAAAGCCGTTCGTGTCGTTCGCGGAGATGCGCGTGTACACCGCGAATCCGCCAGGCAATGAGCCGGACTGAAATCCGACCGTCGCAAACTTGCCGTCGAACGAGCCCGCCGCAACACGCGCCGTAGTCGTCGAGTCCTGCGAGAGATCGATGCTCTCGAGGTTGACCGATCCGCCGAACGACGGCGTGCCGACCGTCGACGTGCCGACGCCACGCTGAATCTGGATGCTCTGCAGCGAATGCGCGAGATCCGGGAAATCCACAAAGTACGTCCCCATATCCTCGGAATCGGCGAGCGGGACGCCATCGAGTGTGAAGTTGATGCGCGTGGGACTGACTCCGCGCAGGGAGATGTACGAATATCCGCTGTCGCCGACGCCCGACTCCGCCCACGCGTTGATCGACGGCGTGTCGCGAAGAAGCAGCGGGATATCCTGCTGGTAATCGTGCTTCTCGATGTCCTGATGATCGAGATCGCTCTTCGTCACCGGCGTCGCCGCTTCTGCGCGGATTCCGGAGACGACGATCGACTCGGCCAGCCGCGGCGACAACGTGATCTCGGAGTCGGCCGGTTCTGTGTGGCTGTCTGCTTCTGTGTGGCCGCGGGCTTCAGCCCGCGGTGTACGGGCTGAAGCCCGTACCCACACAGAAGCCGGTGTAAAGCCGGCGTGAGTCACCTTGACCTCGTAATCGCCGTCCGGCACATCGAGGGCAAATCGTCCATCGCTGGACGTCTGCGTGGAAGTCGCAGCGACACGAACCGTCGCCGAAGAAATGGGATGACCAGCGGGGTCGCGCACGACACCCGCGATCATCATCGCGAGGATGAATGAGGAAACCATGTCTGCCTTTCCTACGCCGGTCCTAACCGGGTCAGGTTCGAAGGGTTTGATCTCAGGCCGTGAAGGCCACCCCTAGGTGCTCGTTTCGCGATCTTACATCGGGCCGCGCGCGAATTAAGAATTAAGAATTAAGAATTAAGAACGCGAGTGGCACATCGTTTTTCAATTCTTAATTCTTAATTCGAAATTCTTAATTCATTGGGTTCTCTCACTACTTCAGCAACAACCGCACCGTGGCCCCCAACGCAACCCCATCCTGCACTCCCACCGGGTCTGACGGGTCCTTCGTCATTGCGTTGCCGTCGGCGTCGATGCGGGCTTCGAGTCGCACGCGCGGCGGTAGCGGCTGACCCATCATCGAGTCCGCGGCCGAAAGGTCGAACGTGATCGGGAACGTGACGCCGGTCAGACGTTTGACGGCGGCGGGCGGGCCGGCGGCGACTCCTTCGGGCCGGGCGATGACAAACACGACGGAGGTCGGCGTCAGCTTTCCTTTCGACGCCGGATCCAGCTCCAGCGTCACATGAATCGGATTCTCCACCGGCTCCTCGGCCGCTCCGATCGTCGGATGACTGACCGGCAGCTCGCCTCCGCTGTTCTGTCGCGCGGACGCCTGCTGTTTCATCGCAGCGTAAACCTGTTCGAGGCGCGCTTTCTCCTCCGGATGACGTCGTTCCGCTTCCGCGATCGCCGCCTCGGCATCCTTCGTCTTGCCTTCTGTCGTTTTCGCCCATGCCAGCGCGACCCAGGCATCGAGCAGCGAAGGATCGGCCTTCGTGGCGCGCTGGAGCATGCCGACGGCATCCGCCCCCTGCCCCATCGCCATGCGCACGAGCGCCTGATAGGTAAGCGCGCGCGGTTCGTTCGGCGATCGGACGAGAACGTACTGGGTCTGATCGAACACGCCCATCAGATTGTCGCGTTCGAGATAGGCCTTCGCGAGATCGATACGCGTGTTGAGATCGTCAGGCGATTTCTTGACCGCCGCTTCCAACTGCTGGACCGCGGGATCGGGCGGCGCCTGCGCGGGACGGATCGTCGACGTCGTGTCACCGCCCGTGACCGGCGCGTTCTGCTCCCGCGGCTTTGCGGACTGCATGACGAGATATCCAAGCGTAGCGAGGATCAGGACGGAACCGGCGCCCCAGCCAAAGCCGATCATCGTGGCGCGGCGCAACGGATCCGAAGTGGCGACGACTGCCGGCGTCGGCTGCCGCTCCACTTTTCTGTGCTCGTCGATGCGGCGAAGGACCTGCGCGGTTTCGATCTCCAGCCGCGTGCGTTCGTCGGCGTTGCCCGGGCCGAGCCCGCGCAGCTGTTGCACGAGCGCGTCGCGTTTCGCCTCGAGGTCGCGCAGACCGGAGTCGGTGGTCGCGATCGGCTCCGGCCGCCTCTTGACGAAGTAAATGAACATGATGCCGAGGACGATGCCGGCGGCGAGGATCGCGGATGCGCTGACCCAGTCGGTCACGGCTTGCCTCCGCTCACGAGATTTCGGACCTGGTCGAGATACGGGTCGCTGGGTCGCTGGGTCGCCGGGTCGCTGGGTTTTTGGAGACGCTTCGCTTTGGCCACGACGATCGCGGCACCGATCGCCAGCGCGACGAGTGGAAGCAGCCACACGAGCGCGTTGACACCCTGGAATCTCGGCTTCAGCAGAACGAACTGCCCGTAGGAACGTTCGAAGTAATCGAGAATCTGATCCTGCGTGTAGCCGCGTTCGAGCAATGCGCGGACCTGATGCTTCATGTTGACGGCCATCTCCGACGGAGAGTCGGCGATCGACATCCCCTGGCAGACCGGGCAACGGATGAGCGACGCGACCTCGACGGTCCTGGTATCGAGTGCGGCTCCGCTCATCGGCCTGCCTTGCGGCGGGCCGACGGACATCGACGCGTCGGGTGCGCCGGTGGTCACGAGAAGGAGCAGGATCGCCGCGATCACTGTTTCATCGCCTTCTGGAGATAGCTCTGCAGCGTCTCGGTGTTCAACGGCCCTGCGAACTTCGCGACGATCGTTCCGTTCTTGTCGAGAAAAAACGTTTCCGGCACGCCGCCGACGCCGTACGCGATCGCGGTCTTGCCGGCATCGTCGATGACGGTTGGATAGGCGTTGCCGCGTTCATTCAGGAACTTCTGAATTTGGTCTTCGGTGTCCTGAAACACGACGCCGAGAAATTGCACGGAGGGCTGCATCTGCCGCGCGTTCGCGACGAGCGTGGGATGTTCCTCGTAGCAGGGGCCGCACCACGTCGCCCAGAAATTCAGCACGACCGGACGGCCGCGGAATTGTGCAAGGTTGATGGTCTCCCCGCTTCCCACAGCCTTCAGCGCAAAAGGAGGCGCCGCGTGACCGATGAGCGGCGAATCGATCACCTGCGGATCTTTTCCGAGTCCGACAAACAGGACTCCGATCACCGCCACGGCGATGAAGAATCCGACAAAGAGGACCGTGCGGTTCATGCTTCGACTGCGTCCTCGATCACCGGGATCACGACATGTTCACGCGCGGTTCGTTGCGGCACGAGCGCCATCACTCCGCCAAGCCCCATCAGAATGACCGCACCCCAGATCCAGCCGACGAACGGAGTGATGATCGCGTTCACCGCGACACTCTGCGCGCCCGCGTCGATGTTCATCACGGAGAGGTAGAAGTCGCCGCCGATCGTGCTGTACACATCGGGCGTCCCGATCGGCTCGCGCATCGCGACGTACTGGTTCATGCGCGGCTCGAGCGTCGTCTTGTGCACGCCGTTCTTCGCGACATCGAACCGCGCCACAGTCGCGAAGCGATTCGGTTCGTGACGCTCATCGACACCGATGAGCGTGATCGTGTATGCGCCGACGTTGGCCGAGCCACCTTTCGTGAGATGCACTTCCTGCGTGTAGCGCATCGTGCTGCTGATCGCAATCGCGACGAACACGATCACGACACCGCTGTGCACGACGTACGACGCGAATCGTCTTCGGGCCCGGCGGAGCTGCGTGACGGGCGAGCGCATCTGCGACAGCGTCACCTGCGCGGCGTATCCGCCAAACGCGAGCGTGATGAGCGTCCAGGGATTGCGCGCGCCGAACGCGAAGCCCAGCGCGAGCAGGACGAAGGCGCCTCCGATGGGCGGCAACAGCGCGCGGCGGATCTGCTTCGCCGTCGCGCCGCCCCACGGCAATGCCGGACCGACGCCGAGGAGAAACAGAAGCAGCGCGCCGACGGGAACAACCATGCTGTCGAAATAAGGACGGCCGACGCTCATCTGCTTTCCCCTGACCGCTTCGACGATCAGCGGGAACACGGTGCCGATGAGAACCGTGAATGTCAGCACGACGAACAGGAGATTGTTGAACAGGAACATCCCCTCGCGGCTCACCCCACTGTCGAAGTTCCCATCCGCTTCCAGCCGATCGATGCGCAGAGCAAGCAGCACGATCGAGAAGATCAGCACGGCGGCGAGAAACACGAGGATCGTCGGCCCGATCGCGCTCTGGGTGAATGAGTGAACGGAGTTGAACACGCCGGAGCGCGTCATGAACGTTCCCAGAATCGTGAGGAGGAACGTCGACTGGATGAGCGTGATCGTCCACCCTTTCAACACTCCGCGGCGTTCGAGCACAACCATCGAGTGCAGCGCCGCGGTCGCCGTCAGCCACGGCAGAAGCGACGCGTTCTCCACCGGGTCCCAGGCCCAGTACCCGCCCCATCCGAGAACCTCGTACGCCCACCAGCCGCCGAGCATGATCGCGATCGTGAGGAAGATCCACGGCAGCATCAGCGCCGCCCGCAACGGCTTGAGGATCGAGTGTCCCAGCCGCCCCTGGATCAGCGCAGCGCACGCGAGTCCGAACGGAATCGTCATTCCTACGTACCCGAGATACAGAAACGGCGGATGGATGACCATGAGGATGTGGTTCTGCAGCAGCGCATTCGGACCCGGTCCGTCGGCGGCCGGCGCGACCGACAGAAATGGATTGGCCGGCGCGGCGATCAGGAAGCTGAAGAACGCCGCGCACGACAACCAGACGCCGATGGCGTCGGGCATGTACTCGTCGTTGTGTTTGCGCGTGAGATACGTCGCCACCGCGATGTAGATGCCGAGGATGAATCCCCAGAAGAGGATCGATCCTTCGAGTGACGACCAGAGACTTGCGATCGTTACCCAGGTCGGCGTCGTGAGCGATCCCACGTGCGCCACGTAACTCACCGAGAAGTCGTGCGTGAGCAGCGCGTACTCCATGACGGCAGTCGCCGCGATCATGAGGAGCGCGTACCCGTACGCAAAACGCCGTGCCCACTGCAAACCCGCGCGCGATCGCGACCGGCCGGCGTAGAAGCCGATCACCGCACCGCCGGTCGACACGAGGACCGACGCCAGAATCACGAAACGTCCGATGCTCGCAGTTGTCATCAATCCTTGAGCCCCTCGGTCGATTTCATCAGGCGCTCAATCTCTTTGCGATCGATGGGATGCCCTTTTTTCGGCGCGCGATATTCGTTGCTGTGCGACACCAGCAGGCGATCGCTCTTGAAATAACCGCCGGGCACCATCGTCCCTTCGACCACCACGCCGATGTTCTCGCGGAACATCTGCGGCGGTGCGCCCGACGACTTGACGTGCACGATCTGCGTCGAGTCTTTGACGTCAAACTCGAGGTTCGACCCCTGCTGCGTGTGAACGGATCCCGGAACGACCATGCCACCCAGACGGATTGTCGCACCGTAAGCCTGGTCGCCCGCTTTGTGAACATCGCTGGGAGTCCAGTAGTAAACGAGATTCTTGTTGATGCCGCTGGCCGCGATCACGGCGAAGGCGGCCGCCGCGATGACGAGCGCCCCGACCATGAAGAGCCGCGTACGGCGGCGCATTGCATCTGTAGCGACCGGTGCGTTCATCCTTTGTCCTCGGTCCTCGGTCCTCGGTCCGCAGTGAGACGGACGAACAGGCTCACTGCGTACACGATCAACATCGCGGTTGTGACCGAATACGCCGCGATCACGTAATTCCAACCTCCGACGACGACGCCTCTCATGCTGTCTCCCCTGCTTCCATCAACGGCACCGTGGAGACTTCATTCGCCAGCCGCCGCGAAGCCAGCCGCGCGCGCAGCATGATGAATCCCGTCATCAGGAACAGAATCGCAAACGCGTTCACGCGCAGCGGGATGTAGAAATCCGAGGAGACGGTTTTCGGCGACGACGGCTGCTGGTGCAGCGAGTTCCACCACTTCACGGAGAAGTAGACGATCGGCAGGTCGACGGCGGCGATGATCGTCGCGACAGATGACCAGATCGCGCGCCGCGCCGCGTCATCGACGAAGTTCCGAAGCGCGATGATGCCCACGAATGCGAACAGCAGGACGGCCACGGAAGTCAGCCGAGGATCCCAGTCCCACCACACGCCCCATGTCGGCTTTGCCCAGATCGAACCCTGGCAGCAGAGCAGGAATGCGAGCAGGCTGCTGACCTCCAGTCCCGCTTCGAGGCGTGAATCCCATTTGTAGTTGCTCGTGAACAGGAACATCACCGCGCTGACGAACGCAAAGATCACCGCGAGCATCCAGTTCCACGCTGTGGGGACGTGCACGTACATGATCCGTTGCACGTCGCCCATGTACTGTTCTCGCGGCGCGAGAAAGAGTCCCCACCACGATCCGAACAGAAAAAGAGCCGCGCCCAGTCCGAGCAGAATATAGGGCGTTCGCGGGAATCGATTGTTTTCGGCGTTCATCGATCAGTCCTCGACCACACGCGGATACAGCAGACCGCACAGCGTCCAGTAGATCGCGTCAAACGACGCGAGCAGGAGGAGCCAGGAACGCAGAGTCTGCATGGGATCACCAAGAATCACTAATGATGTTGCTTTGACCGACGCCAGTAGCGCCGGGACGATCAGCGGAAACAACAGCAGAGGGAGGAGCGTTTGTTTCGCCCGCACCTGTGCGGTCATTCCCGCGTAGAGCGTCCCCGGGGCCGAGAGTCCCGCGGCGCCGAGAATGATAATGCCGACGAGGCTCAATACTCGTGTCGTTCCGGCGTCGTAGAGAATGACCATGACCGGAACGAGCGCCGTCCCGAGGAGCGAGAGCTGGATCCAGTTCGCGATGGCCTTTCCGTAATAAAGCGCTCGCGGATCCGCAGGGAGGAGCAGCAGGCCTTCGAGCGCGCGGTTCTCCATCTCGGCGTGGAAGCTCTCAGCGAGCGTGAGCGTCGACGAAAGCAGCAGACCCAGCCATAGAAATCCCGCCGAGAATTGTCGGAGGACCTCGGAATTGGGACCGACGCCGAAACTGAACAACAGGAGCGACGTCGCGCCGAACACGAACACGCTCATGATTTGCGCTCGCGTCCGCCACTGGAGCAACAACTCCTTCCTGAGTGCGGCTCTCATTTTACGACCCGCCCCTGCGAAAGCATCAAGGTCTGATCGGCGAGACCCGAAGCCCGATCGAGCTGATGCGTCGCGACGAGCACAGTGACGCCGCGCGACTTCAGCTCCCGCACAACGTCGTCGACCAGAGCGAAGCCTTCCGGGTCGAGCTGGCCGTAGGGCTCGTCGAGCAGGACGACACTGGGATCCTGGAGCAGCACGCGCGCAAACGACAACCGCTTGCGCATCCCGGCAGAGAACGTCGCCACGACATCGCCCGCGCGTCCACCAAGCGCGACACGATCGAGCAGGGCCGTGATGTTGTCCCGCGAGACGCGCATGTGGTCGGCGAAGACCTCGAGGTTCTCCCGCGCCGTCAGCTGCTCGTAGAGATACGAGGAGTGGCTCAGCAGTGCGACCGCCTTGCGCACATCCATGCGGTGCTTGACGATATCGAAGCCGCCCACCGTGGCTGTTCCATGGTCGGGACGCAGAATCGACGACAGCACGCGAAGCAGCGTCGTTTTTCCCGAACCGTTGTGCCCGGCAACCATCACCACTGCCCCGCTCGGCACCTGAAGCGACACGTCCGCAAGCGCCCACCGGCGTCCGTACCGGCGGGCGATGTGCTGGGCGTCGATCGCGAGATCGGGCATCGGCGGATATTCTCACAGGACATCGTATGATCGCCCGCCTATGCGGACGGCCGTCCTCCTGCTCGCGCTTGCTCCACTCGCCTGCACAGTTGCGCTCCCTCCTGCTCCCGCCCCGCCGCCCACCCCCGTCGCGCACGGATTCACGATCGAGGAAGAAGCGCAAATCCTGCGGCTCGAGGATCGCCGCGAGTTCGATCCCGCGATTGTCAGCGCGTGGGTGCAGAACCCGAACGTGCCGCACCGCGCTCGAATCGCGCTTGCGCTCGGTCGCATCGGCCCGATCACGTTTCTCGATGCGAACGGCAACGGCGAGCGCGATCCCGGCGAGCATCAGGCCGGCGTCGCCGAGCTGACGACGTTGTCCGGCGACAGCGATCCCACCGTCCGCACCACCGTCGCCTTCGCCCTCGGCGAGATCGGCGATGCGAGCTCGATCGAAACGCTGTTCAAACTCGCGACGGACGGCAATTCAACCGTCGCGGCGGAAGCGGCAGAAGCGCTCTCGAAACTCGCGAAAGACGTCCCGATCGCACGTTACGCCGCGCTCACCACGTCCGGCGAAGACGGCCCGCGCGGACGGGCGATCCGTTTTCTGTTTCGCTTCAACTCCGATCCGGCAAGCGCCGCGGCAACGACGCAGCTCTCGACCGATTCCGCGAGCATCCGCCAGGAAGCTGCGTACGCACTGGCTCGTCGCGCTTACGCGCCCGCGCGCGAGAAGCTCGAGCTGCTGATCGACGACGCGTTTCCGCTGACTCGCGCGTACGCGATGACCGCACTCGGCCGCATCGGCGCACGCGAGTCGATGCCCGTGCTCATTCGCGCTCTCGGCGACGTGCAACCGTGGGTGCGCACGAATGCCGTGATCGCGGTCGGCCGCGTCGCAACGAAAGACGCATCGGTCCTCAACGCGTCGGAGATCCCGCGCATGCTCGCGCTGACCGAGGATGCGGACCCCGGCACGCGGTCGGCGACGATCGATACGCTTGGCTACTACGCCGCAAAAAACGAGTCCGCGCGCAAGCGGCTGCTCGACATCGCTACGAACGGATCTCTCGCGGAGCGCGAGTTCGCCGCCGGTGCGATCGCGAAGCATTTTGGCAACACCGACGCGGCACTGATCCCGGCCGAGCTCACGCCGTGGGCAAGAGTGCGCGTCATCGAAGCGAGCGCGCAATGGAAGAAAAACGGCGCGACGCTGAGGAAACGGTACGCGAAGGACAAGAACGTACTCGTCCGCGAGAACGCCATCGGC
>DASVHS010000335.1:0-3494 GCA_036382495.1 Thermoanaerobaculia bacterium
GGTGGTCGCGCGACGGCCAGTGGGACCAGATTTCCGATTTCTGGCAACGCCTTCAGAAAATCACGAGGCCGATCGGGAAACTGAAGCACGACGTCTCGTTCAACGATTTCCTTCGCTCTCGCCGCAGCCTGTCGCCTCGCCAGCGCGAGGAAGCCATTTCGTTTGTCGAGGGCTACCACGCCGCGCATGCCGACCGGATCAGCGCGATGACACTCGACAGCAGCGACGAAGAGCAGGACGACGATTCCGGCGGCCAAAAACAGTTCCGCATCCTGAACGGCTACGACGCGGTCATCGAATGGCTCCGCGCCGGCCTCCATCCCGAACGCAGCGAGGTCCGGCTCGAGACGACCGTTCGCCAGATCTCGTGGAGCGAGGGCGAGGTGACGGTCGATTGCCTGCGCGGCAAGAGCGAGCAGACTGTGCGCGCGGCCGCGGCGATCGTGACCGTGCCCATCGGCGTCTGGAAAGCCGCGCGGGAGCAGGAAGGCTCGATCCGCTTCGATCCGGCGCTCGACGAGAAGACGCGCGCCATAGCGAAGATCGAAGTCGGACACGTCGTCAAGATCATGTTCCGGTTCCGCGAACGGTTCTGGGAAGAGCGAGACGGCGATGAGGCGGTCGCCTTCATCCACTCTACGGACCGGTTCGTGCCGACCTGGTGGACCGCGACACCGGTTCGATCCCCGATCCTCACCGCATGGGCAGGCGGACATGCGGCCGACGGCCTTCTTGCGGAAAGCGACGAAGGGATGATCGATCGCGTGCTCGACTCGATGTCGAAGACGTTCAGACAGCGCCGGCGTACGATCGACGACCTCCTGGCCGGAGCGTACTCGCACAACTGGCAGTCGGATCCGTTCAGCCGCGGCGCGTATTCGTACGCCGGAGTCGGCGGTTCCGGCGCGCACAAGACGCTGTCACGCCCGATCGGCTCGACTCTGTTCTTTGCCGGCGAAGCGACCAATGCAGAACAAACAGGAACGGTGGCAGGAGCGATTGAGAGCGGCGTGCGGGCGCCGAGGGAAGTCTCGAAAGCTTGAATTTCGAAGTTCGAAGTTCGAATTAAGAATGAAGAAGAAGCTCGTTCTGAATTCTTCATTCGAACTTCGAACTTCGAAATTCGGTCTTAAAAAACGCGATAGAAACCTCAGACGCGAACCGCCCATCGAAAAGCGGTGGCTGCCGCCACCGCCTCTCCTAAACCGCAACCATCCTGGTCCACAGCTGTTCAACGTCCGCCGCGCGGATCGGGCTCCCGAAATAGAAACCCTGCATCTCGGGGCAGCCGTTGTCGCGCAGAAAGTCGAGCTGCTCCTTGCGCTCGACGCCTTCCGCGATCACGCGAAGGTTCAGGCCGTGGGCGAGCTGGATGACCGATCGCACGATCGCGGCATCGTCCTTCGCCGGCAGATCGGCGACGAAGCTGCGATCGATCTTCAGCGTGTCGATCGGGAAGCGCTTCAGGTAGTTGAGTGCGGAGTGGCCGGTCCCGAAGTCGTCGATCGCGATCGTGATGCCGAGGTCGCGAAGCTGGGTGAGGATGGCCAGGGTCAGCTCGACGTTTTCGACGGCGACGCTCTCCGTGATCTCCAGCTCGAGCATGTGCGGATCGAGCTTCGCCTCGCCGATCGCCGATTCGATGCGCGAAGCGAGCGAGATCTCCCGGAACTGCCTCGCGGAAAGATTGACGGAGACGCGCACATTCTCGTGGCCTCGCTGGCGAAGCATCGCCGCCTGCGCGCAAGCGGTGCGCAGCACCCAGTCCCCGATGACGACGATGTATCCGCGATCCTCCGCCACGTTCATGAATTCGGTCGGTGAGATCACGCCGCGCTCCGGGTGACGCCAGCGCAGGAGCGCCTCCATGCCGGTGATCTTCATCGTGCGCGTGTCGATCTGCGGCTGATAGAAAAGCTCGAACTCGTCGCGCTCCATCGCCAGGTGAAGGCCGCTCTCCAGCGACATCCTCTCCGCAACCGACCTGCTCAACTCCTCAGTCGACATGTGGAAGGTGTTCCGGCCGTCGGCCTTGGCGCGGTACATGGCGTTGTCGGCGTTCTTGATGAGCGTCTCCGCATCTTCGCCGTCCGCTGGGAACGTCGTGACGCCGATGCTCGTCGTCGCATACAGCCGGTGACCGCTGATCTCGACCGGCTGCGCGACGGTGCGCAGGATTTTGTCCGCGACGATCGCGGCGTCTTCCTTCCGCTGCAGGTCCTGCAGCACGATCGTGAATTCGTCGCCGCCGACTCGAGCGACGGTATCGCCCTCGCGGACGGCAGCCTTCAACCGCATCGCGATCTGCTTGAGCAGCTCGTCGCCGACCGTGTGGCCGAGGGAGTCGTTGACGACTTTGAAGTGATCGACGTCGAGGAAGAGCACGGCCACGACTCTTCGACGGCGTTGCGCGAGCGCGAGCGCCAGGGTGAGGTGCTCCTGGAACAGGCGGCGGTTCGCGAGACCGGTCAGCGCATCGTGATAGGCCTGATACTCGATCTGCTGCTCGGCCATCTTGCGCTGCGTAATGTCGCGGATGAGGCCGATCGCGCCGACGATGTTTCCGCTCGCGTCGTAGTGCGGGCGATACACCGCCGACACCCAGCCGCGCCGGTTCGAGCCGGGGATGTAGTAGTGGACGTCGGGCGACGAAACCGTCTGCCCTTCCATCGCGCGCCGCAGCAGTTCATCGACGTGCTGCTCGCGGATGTGAGGGAAGATATCCATCGCGTGCTTCCCGATCACGTCTTCCGCCGGAACACCGGTCAGGTCTTCCATGAACCGGTTCCAGAGCAGATATTCGAGATTACGGTCGTAGACGACGATGCCTTCGCCGGCGTTCTCGATGATCTCGGCGGCGAACTGATTCGTCTCGCGAAGGGCGCGCTCCGCCCGGCCGGAGGCAATCTGCCGGTAGATGATGTAGATCGCGATCAGCAGGAGCGCGATCGATCCGAGGATCTCAGCGGAGATCATGTAAGCCCATGAGTTTGTGCAACCCGGCCTCTGGTTGCAACCTCAACGCTGAAAATGCCGTCAAAAGACCGAAGGAGACTCAAATGACCCGACCGCTTCTTGTCCTGGCCCTACTCCTGCCCGCAGCCGCCGCCCAGGCGCAATACGGCCCGCCCGCCCGCGACCTGCGCGACGCGGTCAAGATGCTTCAGGACGTGCAGCGACTCATCGAGCCGGCCATCTCGGCCGTCCGCGACGACACGGCCGTCCTGAATGCGCTGTCGAAGGCGGAAAAGCAGCTCAAGGACCCGCAACCGATGACGGCATTCGACGACGCCGGCAAGGTGATCGAGGAGTTCCTCCAGCATCGCGGCAATATCGATCCGCCTCTTTCGCGCGAGCTGCAGGGCTCCGTGGCCGAGGCCCAGCGCATCCTCAAGGACGCACACTCGCTGATGAACGTGAGAATGGCCCGCGAGAAGCTGCACCACGACGTTGTCCATCCGCTGCAGCGCCAGGTGATCCGCAACGCCGATCAG
>DASVHS010000336.1:0-10856 GCA_036382495.1 Thermoanaerobaculia bacterium
AAATCGGCGCAGCGTTCGCGAAGATGTTCGGCGAAGATCCCGCGGTCCAGGTCGCGGAAGATCTCAAGCGGCTGAAACAGCTCATCGAGACGTAGGTTCCCTGGCCGCGGCAAAGATCGCCAGCGTCTTCGGATCCTGCAGAAAGAAGACATTCGCATCGCCGGCGGGTTGCGTGAAGTCACCGCTCACTCGCGCGATTCTTGTGAGCTTGCGGACGATCGCTTCGTTGTGCAGCGTGCGTCCGCCGTTCTCGCCGGCCTTCACGGCTGTCGGCGCATCGCTTCGAACGACTGCGCCGAACAGATCGAGCGGACGCGAAGTCGAACCGTGCACCAACCCGCCGTCGATCGCGACATGAGCAATTGCAGGATCGCGCGACGCCTTGGCGATCGCGTCATACAGCGAGCGCCGGTCCGAACCGATGAACTGCCGCGTTCCGTCGACGATCGCCTGCGGCGTGTACGGGCTATCGAGATTGAGCGCGCGAGCGTAAGCCGACTGCCGGCGCGACCATTCCGCCGACGAGTAAGGATCGGTCCAGCCGAGCTGGTTCCAGTAGTCGACGTGGAATGCGAGCGGAATGACTTTGCCCCGCAGGTTCGCGTCGCGCTCGATCTCACCGATCAACTGATCGGCTGGCGGACAACTCGATCACCCCTGCGAGGTGAAAAGCTCGACAACGACCGTCCGGTTGCCCATCGCTATAGGTTTCGGTTGCGCGACGAGCAGCACCGCAGCTGCGGCGATCGCGATCGTGACGACGATGAATTTGCGCATGGTGTCTTACGCTGCCTGGTCCTGTGATGCCGCCGGGACAGGAAGGTTACGCCGTCTCATCCCCGCTGTCTGCACGAGCGCGACTCCGGCGAGGATCACGCACATCGCGACGATCGAGAGCCACGTCAGCTCTTCGTGCAGGATCAGCCAGCCGAGGATGACGGCGACGACCGGGTTGACGTAAGCGTAGAGGGACGATTGCGACGTGCGCATGTGCGCGAGTGCGTAAACGTACGCGCTGTACGCGATGATCGAGCCGAAGATCGTCAGGTACGCGAGCGCGAAGAATGTGCGCGGCGTGAATGTCAGCCGCGAAGGCTCGCCGATGAGCAGGCCGACAATGCCGACGAGGACGCCGCCAAACAACATCTGCAGACTCGCCGACATCAGCAGCGGTACGTCTTTCAGGTAGTACTTCCCGCGCACCGAGCCGAGTTGCCACGCCAGCGAGCCGAGTTGCATCACGAGCGCACCGACGACGAAGTGAACGTCGTACGCGCCGCCCGCGCCTTTCGGCGTGACGAGCATCGCCACTCCCGCGAATCCGATCATCATTCCGACGATTGACCGTGCGTCCGCTCGTTCGCCGCCGGTCCGGAACAATTCGATGAGCGCCATCCAGAACGGCGCGGTTCCGACAAACAACGCGGCCAGACCGCTCGGCACCCACTGCTCCGCCCAAACGACGGCGAGATTGCCGACGCCGACCATGAGCGCGCCGACGAGAACGAGGTTCGCGATCGTCGATCCGCGTCTCGGAATCTGCTCGCCCCGAAAGCGCGCGATCGCGAACATGACCAGACCCGCGATGACGAAGCGCATCGATGTCAGCAGGAACGGCGGAATCGTTTCGACAGCGACACGAATCGCGAGATACGTCGTTCCCCATACGATGCAGACGATTGCGAACGCGGTCAGTGCCAGTCCCCGCTGGCGAGTCATTTCTGCACCTCACCGAGGGTGATGCCGCCGACTTTTTCGCAGTGAGTCTGCATGACGATGGTCGTCCGCGTGGTCAGCGAAAGCGGCGGAGCGGTCAATCGCGCCACGAGTGTGTTGAGCGACGCGATCGAATCGGTTCGCACTTTGATGAAGTAGCAGTCATCGCCCGCGACGGTATGGACTTCGAGGATCTCGTCGTCGGTCGTCATCAACTCACGGAAATGCGCCCACGCTTTTGCGCCGAGGGTGGTGCCGCGCGCAGCGACGAACGCTGTGACTTCCCTGCCCAGCATGCGCGGCTCGATGACGACGGTCGTGCCGCGGATGACGCCCTGGCGCTCGAGTTTCTCGATGCGGTCGGCTACGGCCGGACGGGAGAGGCCGATCTGCTCGGCAATCTGCGCTGCGGGCGCGCGACCGTCGCGTAGCAGGGTGTCGACGATGCGAAGGTCGAGTTCATCCAATTCGACAGCCACATGATTATTCTAGCTACGATTCGTCGCATTGTCGAGCCATCTACCTTCATTTGGTCAGCGAGCGAGGTTTGCGATCGCCTGAGTCGCAGCGCGCAAACGGCTGACGCGGCTCGTCTTGCGGAACAGGCGGTTGATTCGCGGGTAACGGAACTCGGCGCGACGAACGGCACTGCGGAGCAGATCGCGCTGCAGGTATTCGATTTTGATCGCGCGGGCAGGATCGGAATGCAGGCGAAGGAGAGATTCGCGGTCGAAAGCCACCGTATTCAGCTTGAGAAACATGCTGCTCACCGTGAAACGGATCGAGTCGTGGTCGTCCGAGCAAATCCTCGCGACGCTGCCGGCCGGAAGAACATTCAGGATCTCCTCGGCGATACGATTCTCTTCGACAGTTGTGTGCTTGTTGCTCATAGGCTCTCCGTTTTCATCTGCTCTAATAGACGCTGAAATCGAATCAAAGTTTCTACGACCAACGCGAATCTTCTGTGAACTCACCGTCAAAAAAAGTGACTTTCTCGCCGCTGGGCCGCAGTGCGGACGCCCGGAACAACGAGACGGTTCTCGATGTCGCCAGACACACTGGAGTCCCGATCGGAAACTCATGCGGGGCAGTCGGCGTATGTGCAAGGTGCACCGTTCGTGTGGTTGCTGGTGCGGAGAATCTGACGCCACCCACTTCGATCGAGATGCAAGTCGCACAACGGCGGAAACTCCGCCCGGACGAACGCCTGGCGTGTCAGGCCGTCGTGTGCGGCGATTGCGAGGTCACGACGAGCTATTGGTAGACGAGGTTGCCGGTTGCCGGTTACCAGTTGCCGCGGTTCCGCACGAACATGCAATCGCCGTAGCTGTAAAAGAAGTACTTCTGGGCGATGGCTTCGCGATACGCGGCGCGAACGGTCTTCATCCCCGCGAACGCGGAGACGAGCATGATCAGCGTCGACTCGGGAAGATGAAAATTCGTGAGGAGGCGATGGACCGCGCGGAACTCGTATCCCGGCGTGATGAAGATGTTGGTTTCTGAGCGCCCCGCTTCGAATCGACCGCGACGCATTGCGCTTTCGAGCGTGCGGACCGTCGTCGTTCCGATGGCGACAATTTTCTTCGCCCGATTCAACGCCGATGCCGCCGTTTCACCGATGTCATAAACCTCGGTATCCATCGTGTGCTGCGAAATGTCGTCGACCTTCACCGGCTTGAACGTGCCGATGCCGACATGCAGCGTGATGCGCACGATCTCGTGACGCGTCGCGATGTCGTCGAGGATCTCTTTCGTGAAATGCAGGCCGGCGGTGGGAGCGGCGATCGCGCCGGGCGACGACGCGTAAATCGTCTGATAGGACTCGCGATCGCTGTCGCGCGCCTCCGGCCGCGCGATGTACGGAGGCAACGGCATGACTCCGATGCGCTCCATCTCCGCAAGATCGCCGTCGAAGCGCAGCACGATGGTGCCTTCCCGTTTATCGACGACTCGTGCCACGAGACGATCAGTGAATCGCAGTTCGTCGCCAGTGCGAATCCGGCGCGCCGGGTTCGCCCATGACTCCCACGTGTTCGCGTCGATTTGGCGCGTCAGCAGGACTTCGATGCGGCGCTTCATCTGACCCTTCGGCTCCGCGAATAGACGCGCCGGGATCACGCGTGTGTCGTTGATGACGACGACGTCGCCGGGCTCGAGCAGCGAAGGAAAATTCGCAAAGTTTTCGTGCTCGATCAGCGGCGGACCGTCGCCCGGAGTCACGACCATCATCCGCGAGCGGCCCCGCACGCGCGGCTCCTGCGCGATGAGCCCTGCAGGAAGTTCGTACGCGAAATCGGCGCGCTTCATTAGAATCGCGCGGATGATACGCGCGCGAGTGATCACCTGCAGCGACGGCGTGGCACGCGGGACGCGTCAGGACCGATCGGGTCACGCAGTTCGCGACCTGCTCGACCGCAGCGGCTGCAAAGTCGACCGCATCGTCGTCGTGCCGGATGACGTCGACGAGATCGCGCTCGCCATCGCCGATGCGATCGACGCCGGCATCCGTCTCGTCGTCACCGCCGGCGGCACCGGCATCTCCCCTCGTGACGTGACGCCGGAAGCGACGTTGCGCGTGGCCGATCGTGTCGTTCCCGGGTTCGGTGAACTGATGCGCTCGAAGTCGCTCGAGAAAACGCCGATGGCTCCTTTGTCGAGGGCACAGGCGGCTACAAGCGGATCGGCACTGATCCTGAATTTACCCGGTTCGGTAAGCGGCTCATGCGAAAACCTGGAAGCAGTTCTTCACTTGATTCCTCACGCTCTCGATCTCCTGAGCGGCCGGCCCGTCGAGCACACAGCTCCCGAAACGCCGAAGCGCAGCGAACCGTAGCGGTTCGCATCGGCCTCGAGAACCTGCTTGACGATCCGACGCCGATCGCGGGAAAGCGCATCGGCCTCGTCACGCATCCCAGCGCAGTCACGAGCGAGCTTCAGCACGCGATTCCGCTGCTGCACGCCGGACGCGGCTGGAAGTTGACGACGCTGTTCGGGCCTGAGCACGGGATGTGGGGCGAAGCGCAGGACATGGAGCACGTCACCGACGCCGTCGATCCACTGACCGGTCTTCGCGTCTATTCGTTGTACGGTGCGAGCGAGAAAGATCTGGCCCCGCGTTCAGAGATGCTGAAGAACATCGACGCGCTCGTGATCGATCTTCAGGACATCGGCTCGCGTTACTACACATTCATTTACACGATGGCACTCTGCATGCGCCAGGCGGCCGAGGTCGGATTGCCGGTCATCGTGCTCGACAGGCCGAATCCGATCGACGGCGTGCACCTCGAGGGCAACATCCGCGAAGAAAAGTATTCGAGCTTCGTCGGCATGTTCCCACTTCCCACTCGTCACGGCATGACCGCGGGCGAGCTCGCGCGCTATTTCAACAAGACCTTCAATCTGAACTGCGACCTCACCGTCATACCGATGCGAGGCTGGAAGCGTTCGATGTGGTGGGGCGACACCGGACTGCCGTGGGTGATTCCCTCGCCGAACATGCCGACCGTATTCACCGCGGCCGTGTATCCCGGCATGTGCCTCATCGAGGGAACGAATCTCAGCGAAGGACGCGGCACGACGCATCCCTTCGAATTTTTCGGCGCGCCGTGGCTCAATCCGTTCAAGCTCGCCGACGAGCTCAATCGACTCGAATTACCCGGCGTGCGGTTCCGGCCGCACTACTTCCTCCCGACGTTTCAGAAGCACGCGGGCAAAGTCTGCGGCGGCGTCGAGATGCACGTCACGCATCGGCCGACGTTCGAACCGTATCGCACGGGCCTGTGGTGCGTGAAAGTGGCGCGCGATCTCGATCCGGAAAAATTCGACTGGCGCCGCGAGACCTACGAGTTCGTCTCCGACCGGCTGGCGATCGACCTCCTGGCCGGGAGCGCGAAGTACCGCGAGCTCGTCGAGCGCGGCGGCGATGTCGACGACTGGGTCGCGCAGTGGGAGGACGAGTTGCGCGAATTCGCCCAGCGGCGGCAGGATTCCCTGCTGTACCGTGATTGAGATCCTGTACGAAGACGACGCGCTGATCTTCGTCGATAAGCCGCCCGACCTGATCGTTCAACGCGCCTACGACGCGAACGAGCCAACGTTGTACGACGTTGTCGCTGCACACACCTCCCCTCTTTTTCTGATGCAGCGCCTCGATCGCGGCACGAGCGGCGTCATGTTCTTTTCAAAACGCGCGGACGTGAACGCAAAGCTCACGCGGCAATTCGAAAAGAAGCGGATCCGCAAAACGTATCTCGCGCTGTGCGAAGGCGATCTCCCCCAGCGCCAGACGATCGACGCGCCCCTTCTGCGCATCGGTCCGATTTCCTTCGGGGTTCGCGACGGAGGAAAACGCGCCGTCACCCACATCGAGCCCGTGGCGGCCTCCTCGAGGGGATCGCTCGTCTCGGTCGTGCTCGAAACCGGGCGCACTCATCAGATCCGTGTTCACCTCGCGGCGATCGGCCATCCATTGGTAGGGGACTGGCTATACGGTCAACGGAATCGCGGTCGTCCCATGCTGCACTCAACTGAGCTCGATATGACGCATCCCATGACAAACACGCCACTTCGCGTTTCGGCAAATCCTCCTCCCGATTTCGTCGCCGCGGCGGAAGAGCGCGGAATCGTCATAGCGAGAGGACAGAGCGACATCGCCGGAGAGCAGCTAAACTATTGATTCTGCTAGAATAAACCTACTGGACGTGCCGTTGTTGCAGGCATGGAGAACACCATGAAGATCTGGACGAAGATAGCGTTCGCGCTCCTGTTTGTGCCCCTCGTCGCATCGGCACAATACAAGGATCTCGATACCGCGATGTCGAGCCTCAACCAGGGCTTTGGCAGCGGTCAGGTTCCGGCGATCGTGGCAGGCATCGGCGATGGCGAGCAGGTGATGCTTCAGTTCCCGGGCCTCGTCGACCAGAGCGGCTTCTTCGGCAAGGATCAGGCGGCCTACCTCCTCGACGGTCTTTTCAACAAGACAAAGCCGTCGAGCTTCGAGCCAACGAGTTCGAAGAAAGTGAGCGCCGAAGGTCAGTATCACATCACGGGACGGTGGACGATCAACAACGGCGGCAAAGCCGAGGCGCGCGACCTCTACATCACATTGCGCATGAAGGGCGATCACTGGTCGATCGCATCCGTCCGCTCCGCCAGTCGATAACATGACATGACAGATCGCGGATCGCAGAGCGCGGATCGCAGGTAGGAGATGACGAGCGTTTCTCCTGCGATCCGCGATTCGCGATCCGCGATCTGGTTTTCCGGCGTTCTTGTTCTTCTCCTCATCGCCACGCAGATCGCGACCTCGTGGTCGGTTCATTCGCTCACGACCGACTTCGATTCCCGCTCGCAGCAGCATCTCGCGCACGACGTCCAGCAGGTTCACGAACGCGTCACTCGCATCGAGACGTATCTCGACGCGGCGGCCGAGCGGGTCCGGGCACGTCTCGCTGCCGATCCAAAGCTCGATCGCCCGGCACTCTTTCGGATCCTGCACGAGCAGGTGCCCACCCACGCAAACCGTGGAGGCCGGATCGTCACGGCGACGGGCGAACCGGTCGCGTGGTGGGGCGATGATCTGCCGTTCCCCGGCAACCGCCGCTACCAGTTCGATGTGACGAACCTCTACATCGTCTCCATCCGCGACGCAGCGCCGCTGCGCGTCGAAATGTTCGCACGCATCCCGAATCAGGGCAGTGCGATGGAACAGTTCCACGCATCGGATGCGTGGATCACGGCGATGACGTTTCACGGCGGATTCCTGAGACAGGAACCGGCGGCGAAGCGATATCTCATCGATAAGCAATCCGACGCGGCGCTCTGGCTCGACGTGACCACAAAAAGCCGTGCGGACGTCATTGCCGCGACGAAGAGCACCGGAGAGACAACGATTGCCATCCTCATTGCGGCCGCGTGCATCGGCGCGTTGGCGGCCGGCCGCGGCCGCATACCGGCCGGAGCGGCCATCCTTCTGATTGTCGTCGCCCGCGCTGCGCTGCTCGCTGTCGGTCCCGGCGACGACCCCTTCAACGTCTTCGGTTTCGAGATCTACGGCTCCCGCATCCTCGGTCCGCTCACCCGTTCCCCGATCGACCTTCTGATGACCGCGACGGCGTTCCTGGCGATCGTCATCGTGCTCGCACGGACGACGAAAGCAACGCCTCTCCTCTTCCGCCTCTTGATCACTCTCGCCGCCGGCTTCGGATTCGTGGCGCTCGTGCAGAACCTCATCGACAACTCGCGGATCTCGGCGATCCCGGAACACATCATTCCGATCAGCGCGGCGCAGGGCGTGCTGCTCGCGGCGTTGTTGCTGTTCGCGTTCGCCCTTCTGCGGATGACGTGGCACTCGTCGCGCTTCAGGATGACGCTTGTCGCAGCGGCGATCCTCGCCATCCCGATTCTGATCGCGGGATATGTGATGCCGGCGGCCCGAGGCGGTGCGTTTCTCATCGTCGCCGGCGCCCTGATTCTTCTGACGCTCTTCTGCTCCCTGAACACGACACCGACCGCGCGGATGATCGCGATGGCGCTTCTGGCGGTGCCGGTCGTGTTCGGGCCCGTGCAGATTTTCGAGCGCGGGGCGGCCCGTCGTTTTGTCGCCGAGGCGTACGCGCCGCTCGTTGTCGGTGAGGCCGGGCAACTGCGCACGATGATCGAAGACACACTCAACAACGAGCTGTCGCGCACGGATCTGAGCACGATCCTCCCCGACGACTACCGGCACATGAATCTCGACGACCTCGCGTACGCGTTGTGGCTCCGCTCGGACCTGTCGAAATGGCGCGTGCCCGCCGTGATCACGATCCGCGACGAGTTCACCGGCTCACAGATCAGCCGGTTCGGCGTCGGCCTTCCGCAGTTCGAGGATAAGTCGACGACGGTCGGCCGCGAGGTCCTCCAGGTCGGGAGCATGCGCCGCGACCTCATCCATCACGACTTCGCGCTGACTGCCTGGGGCACGACGATCGCCGACGGCAGCGTGCACGTCGTGAACCCCGCCGATCCCGGTGCGACTTCATTTGCGGACGTGTATCGCGACTTCTTCGAGGTCGAGCCCGATCCGGCCGCCGAGATTCACCGGCAGAGCGAGCCGGCGGTTTACGACCGCGACGGAAATGCGGAATCGAGCGTGACCGTGCGCCTGCCGCAGAACCCGACCTGGTATCTCGCGCGGATGCGCCCGGGAACGGGCGCGTGGGTCACGGCAGCGGCGGAATCGTCAGCGATTTACCTGCGCCGAACCGAGGACGCGTTGTATGCGTTTCCGCTGCAGACGCCGACGAGGTTGGAGCAGATCCGCCGCGCCGGCGGCATCGCGATCTGGGCGCTCGCGTCGGTCCTTCTCGTCGCGTTGTGGTGGTCACTCCCGGCACTGAAGCTGTTTCTGCAACGCATTCCACGAAGTCTCGACTTCCGCGCGCGCACGTCGCTTTATCTAACCGGCGTCATCATCCTTCCGTTGATTCTGTTCGTGCTGTTTGTTCGCGCATATCTCGCGAACAGGCTCGAAGCCGAATATATCGAGCGTGGCCAGACCGCGCTCAACGCCGCGCAACGCGTGATCGAAGACTATCTGGCATCGCAGAACGGCACGCCCGAACAGGTCGTCGACGATGACATCCTGAGCTGGCTCGCGCGCGTGATCGGTCACGATCTGCATCTGTATCGCGGCGAGTCGCTCGTCGCATCGAGCCGTCGCGACTTGTTCGCCGCTCGGGTCGAATCGCAGCGCCTCCCCGGCGACATCTACTCTTCCATCGTCCTCGGCGGCCAGCAGATCGTGCGCGTCACGCGATCGTCGGGGACCGCGCAGTTCGTCGAGATCTACAGTCCCGTGAACCTGGCCCGCGGTCGAAATTACGTCCTGGCCCTCCCCTTCATCGTGCAAGGACGCCAGATCGAGGCGCAGGTCAACGACCTCGCCACAACAATCTACCTCCTGCTGATCTTTATCGCGCTCGCCGCGATCGCGGTCGCGTTTCGCATCGCCCGCGGCGTGACTGGGCCCGTGCAGGGACTCGTGGCGGGAGCGCGCGCAGTCGCTCGCGGCGAATTCGACCTCGACGTGCGCGTTCCGAACGATCCCGACATCGGCCTGCTCGTCACGACGTTCCGCGACATGGCCCGCTCGATCAAACGACAGCAGGAAGATCTGCGTCACGAACGCGACCGGCTGCAGACGCTGCTCGAGAACATCAACGCGGCTGTCGTCGTGCTCGACGGCCAGCTTCGCGTCGGCGCGACCAACGTCGCCGCCCGCAATCTCCTCGGCCTCGCTGAAAACGCCGATCCGGCGCCGCTCGGCGGACCGCATCCGTCGCTTCAGGAGTTTGTCGCTTCGCACCGCCGGCGTCGCGCCGAGTCGCAGGAGCTCGAGCTGAACGTCGACGGAAAACAGCGCACGTATCGCGTGTCGATCGTTCCGCTGCCCGACTCGGACGAGGAGATGCTCATCGCCGAAGACGTCACCGAGATCCTTCGATCGAATCGTCTCGAAGCATGGGGCGAGATGGCCCGCCAGGTCGCGCATGAAATCAAGAACCCGCTGACGCCGATTCAGCTCACCGCCGAGCACTTGCAAACCGTCGCCAATCGCGAAGATCCGAACCTGGCTGCAGTGGTCAGCAGGGCCATGGACAACATCCTGAGACAGGTCGTCACGCTGCGTGAGACATCGAGGGAGTTCAGCGACTACGCATCGTTACGCCAGCCGCAGCGCAAACAACTCGACCTGAAGAAATTGCTCGAAGATCTGGCCGCGTCGTACGCCGCTCGAACCGGCTTCCGGGCCGAGATCGGGTCGACGACTCCGGCTCAGTTCGCGGGCGACGCACGACTCCTCCGCGGGGCCATCGCGAACCTCATCGAGAACGCCATTCAGGCCACACCGGCCGGCCGTGTCCGCCTGGGCAGTTACGGCGTCGACTCAAAGGCGGTCATCCAGGTCGAAGACGACGGTCCCGGGGTGGCCACCGAGCTCCTGCCTCGCATTTTCGACCCCTATTTCTCGACGAAAAGCTCCGGCACCGGCCTTGGCCTTGCGATCGCAAGGAAGGCTGTGGAAGAGCACGGCGGAACGATTTCCGCAGAGAATCTGAACCCCGGCCTGAGGGTCAGCATCGAACTACCGGTTCGGT
>DASVHS010000337.1:0-2571 GCA_036382495.1 Thermoanaerobaculia bacterium
TGATCTGAAACGCCGCGAGGTCTGCCGCACTTTCCGCGAGCGTTCCCGCGAGGACGTGCGCGCGGAACCGCTGCGCCTCGCGCAGCGCGCGCGAGGAGTCGATGAGCAGAAGCTCCATGAGCGCGAAGTAAAGGATCGAGATCGTCAGCGCCGTGATCAGTACGAAGCCGCGTTGATTCTTTCTCTTAATCATGCGCGCGGGGCTGGAAGTACTGGTCAATGGTGAGGCGATGTCTGCTGTCGGCCGCGGTGACGCGCACGCCGTACGGATGACCGGGCGTTTCGATCGCGTCGATGTTCGCGCCGAAGTCGGGTGGCAAGCCGCGCGCGACCCACTCCGTTGCCACGCCGACGTTGTAAGAAATCCGGTGAACCTCTCCTCGCTTCGAGAAGTCCCACACGACGACCTGCGAGCCGCCTCCGACGATGGTCTGCACGATGAGGATCTTCGGTGACTGCACGTATCGGCCATCTTCGGTGCTGCCCGGGTACGGATTGCTGCCGAATCCATCCTGCACGTCGCGGCGCATCCGCGACAGCACGGCCACGATCTGTGGATGCTGCATGAAGTTCACTGGATAGCGCTTCTCCTGACCGCGCATTTCCATCGTCAGCGTGCCGACGATCATCAGAAAGACCCCGAAGATCGCCATCGTGATGACGAGCTCCATCAGCGTGAACCCGCGTTGACGATTCACCAGAGGTTCCCTCCGCCGGTATCCACCCGCATGATCGCGAGCGTCGCCTCACGTTGTCCGTGGTTCCAGTGGATCGACATGGTCACGCTCTTGATGCCGATCGTCGCGGATGTGACGTCGACACTCGTCGTGTACGGCTGCAACGAATTCAGTAAGTCAGTCGGTGTCGTGAACGTGCTCGACGGCATGATGTCGGCGAACGCGACGCGGCGCTGCAGCTCCGCCTCGTTCGCCAGCACCTGATACGCGAGGATCATCTCCGAAGCCTGGCGAAGCCGCCGGGTGCGCTCGACGAAGACGGCCAGGGTCGTCGTGATCACGAGTGTGAGGATCATGAGAGCAAACAGCAGCTCGATGAGACTGAATCCGCGGTGACGTTGCATGGACGTTTGGGCGATTGTACGGTTTCGAGTACTCGCAGGCGTGTCGCGCTCATCACGAGGTCATCCTGAGCCGCGAAGACGGCGAGGGATGACAATCCGGCAACCGATATACACTCCCGCGCCGAATGCGCCTCCGTTTCGCCCCTTCGCCGACCGGCTTCCTGCACGTCGGCGGCGCACGCACGGCAATCTTCAACCTCCTGCACGCCCGGCGTTACGGCGGAACGATGATCCTGCGCATCGAGGACACGGACGTCGAGCGCTCGCGGCAGCATCACGCGGAGCAGATCCTCAGCGCGCTGCAATGGCTGGGCATCGACTGGGACGAAGGTCCTGTCTACCAGAGCGACCGGCTCGATCGGTACCGCGGGCGCGCTGAGGAGCTTGTGTCGAACCGCAAGGCGTACCGCTGCTACTGCACGATCGAGGAGCTCGAGCGCGAGCGCGTCGCCGCCGAGAAAGCCGGTCACGCTTATCGCTACTCGGGAAAGTGTCGCGTCATCGCCGAGTCGGATGCGGCGCCGCTCGACATCCAGCACGTCATCCGGTTCAAAGTCGGCCATGGCCCGATCGACTTTCGCGATCTCATTCGCGGAGACGTTCACTTCGACGCCGACCTGATCGACGACTTCGTGCTGCTGCGCTCGGACAACAATCCGACGTATCACCTCTCCGTCGTCGTCGACGACATCGACATGCGGATCACGCATGTCGCGCGCGGCGATGATCACCTGTCGAACACGCCCAAGCACATCCTTCTCTTCCGCGCCTTCGGCGTCGACGCGCCCACGTTCGCCCACCTTCCCCTCATCCTCGGCAGCGACCGCAAGCGTCTCAGCAAGCGCACCGGAGCGACCTCGGCCGAGGAGTATCGCGAGATGGGGATTCTTCCGGCCGCGCTGTTCAACTTTCTGCTCCTTCTGGGCTGGTCGCCGGGCGACAACCGCGAGATCCTGACGCGCGACGAGGCGTCGGCGATCTTCGATCTCTCCGACGTGAACAAAGCGCCCGCCGTCTTCGACGAGGAGAAGCTGCTGTGGATGAACGGCCAGTACATGATGCGATCGAGCGTCGACGAGCTCTATCCGCATCTCCGCCCGTTCCTCGGCGACGGTGCGTTGGGCCTCGACGCTCTTCGCACGATCATCGAGTTGAACAAGAGTCGTGCGAGAACATTGAAGGATCTCGCGGCCATCATGCAGCCCTATCTCGCGGCCGATGACGATGTCCACTACGAAGAGGAAGCGGTGAAGAAGTACGTCAAAGGCGACGACCTGGCCGTTCGGCTCGCTGAGCTCCGCGAAGCGCTTGCGCGAACGGAACAATTCGACGTCGTAACGAGCGAGCAGGCGCTGCGCGCTCTCGCCGAATCGCGCGGAGCGAGCGCCGGAAAATACATCCATCCCCTGCGCGTCGCTCTTCTCGGCGTTGCGGCCTCGCCACCGATCTTCGACGTCGCAACGCCGAGAAGAGCGGTGGCGAGGCCGCAA
>DASVHS010000338.1:0-1639 GCA_036382495.1 Thermoanaerobaculia bacterium
GTGATGAGCGCGGCGATTTCTTCATTGCCGATCGGCCGCCCGAGGTAACTGCCGAGAGATCGATCACACGCATACCCGCCCTCCTCGATGACCTCGGATCGCCGAACATCACCTGCCCGCCGCCACCGACAATGTTGTAGAAGTTGAGCAGATAGGTCACGACTTCGTGCGGCTCGTCTCCGCGCCAGGTGCCGAGGTAGTTGCCTTCGCTGTCCATCGTTTCGTAAGCACAGGAGGCCAGGACGACGTTCGGTTCGCAGTCGAGCACCGCGGCCTGCGCGGCCAACCGCCGCGGCATCATGATGTCGTCGCTGTCGAAACGCGCGACATACGGAGCGCGGGCATGACGAAGTCCTGAGTTCAGCGCCGCCGGGATGCCTTGATTCGCGGGAGATGTGACAACGACGATTCTCGGGTCACGCTGCGCCCAGGATCGGAGAATCTCCGGCGTGCGGTCGGTCGACCCGTCGTCGACGATCAGGAGCTCGAAGTCGGTGAAGTCCTGCGCGATGACGCTCTGAATGGCCTCGCCCACAAACCGCTCCCGGTTGAAGACGGGCATCAGAACGGTCACGCGCGGGGTCATCGCCTGTAGTCGCGGTGCACGATCTCCACGTTATGACCTTGTCGTTCGAGATCTTCGCCGAGACGTTGTGCGACGGCCACACTGCGATGGCGGCCGCCCGTGCAGCCGATGCCGATCGTCAGATAGCTCTTCATCTCTTTCTTGTATTGCGGGATGAGATAGCTGACGAAGTCGAGGAGGCGCCGATAAAACTCTTCGTACTCGGGCTGCTTCGCCAGGAACTCCTGGATCTCGGGATCGAGTCCGGTCTTCGGGCGCAGCTCCGGAACGAAGTGCGGGTTCGGCAGAAAGCGAACGTCGAACAGCAGGTCCATGTTGTACGGCGGACTGAATTTGAATCCGAAGCTGATGATCGTGATCAGCAGCGAAACCTCGCGCGTTCCGTCGAGCTGAAAGCGGCGCATGACTTCGGCCTTCAGCTCGTGGACGGAGAACTGCGACGTGTCGAGGACCATGTTCGCCAGCGATTTCACTTCCGTCAGCGCCTCGCGCTCGGCCTGAATCGCCTCGAGAATCGGCCGCTCCTTCTCCATCGGATGCGGCCGTCGCGTTTCCTGGTAGCGCCGCGCCAGGACCTCGTCGCTCGCTTCGAGAAAAATGAGGATCGCGTGCGGGACGATCTTCAACAGCCGGTCGCGATAAAACGCCGGAAACGTCGTCGCGAAGTCGTGCGTGCGCACGTCGACGCCGATCCCGACGCGATTCGCGTGCTCATGCGCGGCGACCTCTTCGAGAAAGGGCTCGATCAACGCGACCGGCAGGTTGTCCGTGCAGTAAAAGCCGAGATCCTCGAGTGTCGACTGGACGTAGCTTTTGCCTGACCCGGACAGGCCGGTGATGATGACGAGATATTCGGGGGCTTTCATCAGAAGTCGCCCGAGAGCCCCTCATCCGGCCCTTCGACAAGCTCAGCGCCACCTTCTCCCCGCACGCGGGGAGAAGGCGCTGAACTACTGCAAATCATGAATCGTGACCTTGTTCTCCATGAAGTGCGGGACGAGCAGAACGTGGCGCTTGGAGTCATATCCGATGTCCGCCGGTGACTTCACATTC
>DASVHS010000339.1:0-8621 GCA_036382495.1 Thermoanaerobaculia bacterium
ACAGTTTGTACAGGGCGCCGAGGATGGCTTCGTCCATTTTGCCGTTGGCTTGATGGATGAGGACTTTCTTCACGTCGTGGAGCGTCAGGCCGGCGCGATCGAGCGCTTCCTTCACCGTCGTCGCCACCGTGTTGAGCGCGTACTTATACAACTTGCGCCCTTCCATCTTCAGGAAGAGCGAGTCGAGGAACGCTTCGCGATTGAAGGAGTGACCCATGTAGAGCATCTTCGAATGCTCGATCGTGTCGGAGCGCGCTGCGTGGGCGAGGATCCCGCCTTCGGTTTCCTGCCCCTCGAGAATCACGGCGCCGGCGCCGTCGGCGTAAATGAGGCTGTCGCGGTCGTGCGGGTCGGAGATGCGCGACAACGTGTCGGCGCCGATGATCATCGCGCGCTTCACGTCGCCGGTTCGGATCATGTAGTCCGCCTGGATCACGCCCTGCAGCCACCCCGGACACCCGAACACGAGGTCGAACGCGACCGTCCTCGGATTCTCGATCTTCAGCCGCGATTTCACGCGTGCGGCCAGCGCGGGGACCATGTCGGATCGCGTCGTGCCGGCGCGGACGTCGCCGAAGTTATGCGCGACGATGATGTAGTCGAGCGTCTCGCGGTCGATGCCTGAGGAATCGAGCGCTTTTTCCGCGGCGTCGAACGCGATGTCCGACGTAACGACGTTATCCGGGACGTATCGCCGCTCACGGATTCCGGTGATCGCCTGGAACTGCTTCAGGATCTCCGCGTTCGACTTCGGGATCCTCTTGTGGTCGGCGCCAAGGAACTCGTGATGCAGAAATGCGTCGTTCGGAACGACGACGGACGGGATGTGACTGCCCGTTCCAACGATGACGGAGCGGATCATCACGGCGCAGTTTAGCGCGATAATGCCGCGCGTCGCCCCACCCATTTTGATGATCGTCTCCGGATTGCAGAGCGTCTGCCGCGAACATTTCCTGCGCGAAAAGATTCTCGTCGTGCCGTCGCTTGCGATCGGACATCAGATCGCGGACGCGGTCGCGTACGCGGGAACGCCGTGGGTGAACCTGCGGATGGAGACGATCCGCACGATCTCCGACGCCGTGGCAGGATTCGATCTCGCCCAACGCGGCATGACGGTGCTCTCGCGCGCGCAGGCGCTGGCGATCGTCGAACGCGCCTGCGATCGCGTCCTCGATTCCTCGTCCTATTTCGCTGCGCTCATCGGACAGCCGGGTCTGTATCGCGCGATTCAGCGTTCCGTCGATGACTTGCGGCACGCCGGACTGCGCGATGTTCTGCCGGCCGCCGCGTTTGAAGATCCGCGAAAGGCGCGCGACCTGGCAGCAATCATCGGCGCGTACGAAGAGGAATTGCGCACGCGCAAGTTCATCGATCGCTACGGCGTGTTCGCGCGTGCGATCGAGTTGCTGGAAGGGGAATCGCGGGCTGAAGCCCGCGGCCACACGGAAGATGCGCTGTGGTTTGTTGCCGACGATTTGGAACTGTCGAATACAGAGGCACGACTGCTGGCGTTGGCAAGTGTAGGACAGGCACTCCTGCCTGTCCGGACAGGCGAGATCGCCTGTCCTCCAATCGAACATGCCGAGTTTGTGCGTGCGGCGGGTGAAGAAAATGAAATTCGCGGCGCACTCCGTGCCATTCTTCGTGATCGCACGACGATCGATCGGGCCGAGATCATTTATTCGACGCGCGATCCTTACTTGTCGCTCGCGTACGAATTGACGGCCGAGTACGAGATCCCGGCCACATTTGCGGAAGGCATCGCCACGACATTCACGCGGCCGGGGCAGGCCGCGATCGGATTTCTCGAATGGATCGCCGACGATTTTGCATCGATCCACCTGCAGCGAATCGCCCGCGCCGGTGCGATCCGTACTGGCGAGATCATCGCGCCGTCACCGTTCGCGCGAGTCCTGCGCGAGGCGCTCATCGGCTGGGGACGCGATCGCTACTCGTCACGGCTCGAAGCCTACATCGCCGCCGGCGAACGCAAGCTCGCGAAGACAGACTCGGAGACACGCGCGGAGAACATGCGGCGCGAGGTCGGACGAAGGACCGAGGCGTTGAGGATTGCCAGGGAGATGATCGAGATCGCGGGTGGGGAAGGACTGGCGTCGTCGGCGTTGAAGTTCATCGATCGATTTGCTGCGGTCAAAAACGAGATCGACGGCATGGCGCTGGCGGCGTTGCGCACACTGCTCCAGGAGCTGGCGACGCTCGAGAGCGGGAAACCGCCGCACTCCAGGATCGAGATCGACCGGCTCTCCGACGCAATCGCCGCGGCCCACGTCGCAGCAAGCAACCCGCGGCCCGGATATCTCCACGTCGCTCCGATTCGCGCCGGCGGCTGGAGCGGACGCGATCGGTTGTTCATCGCCGGCCTCGACGACACGAAACATCCCGGCGCGGGACTGCAGGACCCGATCGTCCTCGACGCCGAACGCTTGGCGATCAACAAGACGATCGATCCGCGTCATCTGGACATGCTCGGCGAAGTGCCGGCGCGGAATTCGGCGCGGCTGCGGCGTCTCCTCGCGCGCGCGCCGCAAGGGCGATGGACGATGAGTTACGCCGATCTCGATCTGCGCGACCGGCGCGCGCACTTTCCGTCGAAAGACCTGCTCGACGTGTTTCGTGTCGCGCAGGACGACCGCGACGCGCGCTACGAGGATCTCGTCGAAGAGGCGACGGCCGTCGGATTTCTCGATGACGAAGTGCCGCTGTCGGAGTCCGAGTGGTGGTTGAGCGAACGGTTCTCGTGCGGCCGGCTCGATCTGCGGCCGGACGTCCTCATGGCTTACCCCGGAATCGCAGAAGGTGAGCGTGCGAGCGCCGCGCGCGACTCCGACGCGATCACGGAGTGGGACGGAAAAGTGAACGTGAAGCCGGACGAAATCGACCCGCGGCTGAGCGGACGGGTCATTTCGGCATCGCAGATGGAGCGCATGGCCAAATGTCCCTTCGGCTGGTTCGTCGAGCGCGTCCTGGGCATCGCTCCGATCGAAGATCTCACGCGCGAGCAGGACCAGTGGCTCGACCCGCGCAACTTCGGCCTGCTCGTGCACGAAGTGCTCGAGACGACGATGCTGGAGATCTGTGAAGCGAAGCAGTCGCCGTCGTTCGCGACGCATCTCGCGCGGATGCACGAGATCGCGAACGAAGCTGCCGAGCGCTGGCGCGACGATGTTCCGCCGGCGACCGAGACCGCGTTCATCCGTCAGAAACAGGAGCTGATGACGGTCTGCGAAGTGTTTCTGAAAACGGAAGAACAACGCTGCAAGCTCGTCGTGCCGCGATTCTTCGAGGCGCCATTCGGGATGTACGACGCGGACGAGTCGCCGATCGGGATCGTGGAGCCGGTGCGGATTCCGCTTGGATCGGGACGCGACGTGAAGCTGCGCGGGAAAATCGATCGCGTCGATGAAGTGCTTTCGACCGGCGGTTGGCAGGTGTGGGACTACAAGACCGGAAGTCTCTGGGAGTACACGAAAGTCTGGCGGCTGCAGAAGGGAAGAAAGCTGCAGCACGTCATCTACACGCGTGCGCTCGAACAGATGCTGCGCGCGCACGGGCTCAAGGGAAGTGTGGAGTGCGCCGGCTACTACTTTCCGACGACGAAAGGCGGCGGCGAGCGCATCGAACGCGAATGCGCGCCGGGCGAGGTCGAGCGAGCGCTCAACCTGTTGTTCGATGTGATCGGGAGCGGATGGTTTCCGCTGCCGGATGAAGGTGCGTGCGACTTCTGCGAGTTCGAGGAGATCTGCGGCGACAAGAACCTCGCGGCGCTCCGCATGGGACGCAAACAAGCGGCGAACGCCACCGATCCCGCGGTCAGCGCGTGGCGGAAACTGCAGGAGGTCGAGTGACGCTCTCCGACCAGCCCGCACGCGACTCGATTGCGAAGGACCTCGACATCACGATGATGGTCGAGGCCGCAGCGGGAACGGGAAAGACGACGAGTCTTGTCACGCGCGCGGTGCAGTTGATCGGCACGGGACGATGCGCGGTGGGTTCGCTTGCTGCGATCACGTTCACGGTGAAGGCAGCCGCGCAACTCCGCGAACGCCTTCAGGAAGGGCTGGAAAGTGGAGCTGCTGCCGCCTCGGCCGGCGAGGAGCGCGCGCGCATTCGTTCTGCGCTCGACAATCTCGATCGCGCGTTCATCGGGACGACGCACGCGTTCTGCGCGCGAATGTTGCGCGAGCGGCCGGTCGAGTCGTCGATCGATCCGGACTTCGAGGAACTGGACGAGATCGCGACGCCGCTGATGACCGCGGACTTCTGGTCGCGATGGTACGAGCAGCAGGCCATCCAGGGCTCGCACGAGCTGCGCGCGGTGGCTGATGCCGGTGTGAAGACGAAGCTCCTGCGCGACGCGTTTTACCGGCTCGTCGAGTACGCAGACGTCGAGATCGTGACGACGCCGTGTCAGCGTCCCGATCTCCAGAAAGCCGTCGATGCGGTCCTGAAGTTTCTCGAAGAGTGTCAGCCGTGTTTTCCGGACGACTCCATGCGCGACGCGCAGGACGACTTCGAGAAGATGATGCGAAGCCTCGCGCGCAAGAGCGAGACCAGCGACCTGCGTGACACGCTGGCGCAACTCGCATTTCTCGAAGCGGGCAATCACGCCACGAGCAAGCCGGTGCAGAAGAGATGGCCGGACAAGAAGCAGGCCAAGCAGTTCGGCGAAACGTATTCGAACATCGTGACGACGCTCGTGCGTCCGACGCTGACGAAATGGCGCGAGTACGTGCACTGCATCGTGATCGGTTTTCTCACGCCGGCGGTTCGCGCGTTCGAGGCCGAACGATTGCGAAACGGAACGCTGACGTTCAACGACCTTCTGATGCGGGCGCGCGATCTGCTGCGCGACCACCCCAGTGTGCGCCGCTACTTCCAGAAGCGGTTCACGCATGTGCTCGTCGACGAGTTCCAGGACACCGATCCGATTCAGGCGGAAGTGTTGTTCTACTTGACCGGCCAGGACGTCGAGGAAACGAACTGGCGCCGGTTGAAGCCGGGCGACGGATCGCTGTTCATCGTCGGCGACCCGAAGCAGTCGATCTATCGATTCCGCCGCGCCGACATCACGACGTATCTCACCGTCAAGGATCGCATCGCGGACACCGGCGGGAAGATCGTGCAGCTCACCGCGAACTTCCGCTCGGTCAGGCCGATCTGCGAGTTTGTGAACGCGACGTTCCCCGGTCTTTTCACCGAAGACGACGTAAATGCAAAGCTGCAGGCGGCGCATGTCGATCTCGAAGCGCAGTCGGACGGGGTAGAGCGCGCCGGCATGTACGTGCTCGAGACGGACATCGGCACCAACGATGAAGTTGCGGACGGAGAGGCCCGGTGTATCGCGCGCTGGATCAGGCACGCGGTCGAATCACAGATGCTTGTCGATGACGCCGGCCGGCAACGCCCGGCGCGTTACGGCGACTTCCTGCTCGTCAGCGACCGGAAAGCGCGCCTGCAGTTTTACGCGCAGGCGCTGGAAGCCGAGAGCATTCGATACGAAGTGACGGGCAGCGAAGCGTTTGCGAAGTCGGACGATCTGCACAACGTCATGCCGCTGTTGCGGGTCGTGGCGGACACGGATGATTCCGTCTCGCTCGTCGCGTTCCTGCGCGGTCCGTTCTGCGGTGCGTCCGACGATGCGCTCTATCGTTTCACGCGAAGCGGAGGACGATTCGTCGCGTATCGCGAGCCGCCGGACGACGCCGATCCCGCCCTCTCCGTGGGATTCGCGATCATCCGTGACAGCCTGAAATTCGCACGCGACTTTCCGCCGGCCGCCGCGATGGCCCGCATGTTCGAGCGCGTCGGTCTGACCGCGTCGGCTGCGACCGCGGACCACGCCGGCACGCGTGCCGGCAACACGCTGCTCGCCCTTGCGCTTGCCCGCCGATCCTCGGCGGGAGGGAGCGGCTTCGCCGAGATCGTCGACGAGCTCGACAAGCTCCTCGACGAAGGCTCGAGGACCGCGATCGAAGAGCTGAACGTCGACCCGGAAGCGGCTGACGTTGTCCGGCTCATGAACCTGCATCAGGTCAAAGGGCTCGAGGCGCCGGTCGTCTTTCTCATCGATCCGGCGGAGTCGCGCGATCGCGAGCCCGATCTCTTCGTCGACCGCACCGGCGAGACGTCGCGCGGCTATGTCGCGATCCGCGAACAGTCGTATGGCAATTACAAACCGCGCGACATCGCGTTGCCGCAGGGTTGGGAAGAGTTGGCGAAAAAGGAGACGGAGTATCGCCGCGCCGAGCGCAACCGCCTGCTCTATGTTGCGGCGACGCGAGCCAAGAGCATCCTCGTCGCCGGCGTGACGTTGAAGCAGGGACTGCGTGGCGGAGTCTGGAAGTCGCTCGCCCGGACCGCGAAGCAACTCTTCAAACTCGACGGCGGACAGCGGACGTTCAAGTTGACGCCTCTCGGTCGTCGATTCGAAGTGGCGCGTCGCGACATTGAGGAGCGACACGCCGTCGCCCGCGCAGCTTCGTACTCGGTCATGCCGATCACGAAAGTCGCCCACAACTCCCACGCTGAGCTCGTACGCGCCGAAGAAGGCCTCGGCAAAGGGACATCGTGGGGCCGCGTGCTGCATCGATTGTTCGAGGCGATGCTACGCGACGAATCGCTCGATGTCCGTCGATTCGCAGCGAATCTGCTGAAGGACGAGGAACGCGATGCCGTCGACATCGAAGAAGTGATGCGCGTCGTCGAGGCAGTGCAGATCTCCGACCTCTGGCGCCGCGCGAAATCAGCGGATGAGCGGTACGTCGAGGTGCCGTTCGCGCTGACCGTGGCGCGGCGCGACGTCGGCCTCGACGAAGACGGCGACACGCTGCTCCACGGCACGATCGATCTCGTGTTTCGCGAGCGCAATCACTGGTTCGTCGTCGACTACAAGTCCGACTCGACGAAGGATCGGCTCGACAAGCTCGTGAGTTACTACAAGCCGCAAGTCGAGCACTACGCGCGCTTCTGGGAGCGGCTGACCGGTGTCGGGACAAGCGCTGGGTTGTTTTTCGTCGATGGTTGTGTGGAGAAGTGGTCGTAGGACCGCCTCTGTGTGGAGGCGGGCTTCAGCCCGCCGATTTCACGTGGGCTGGATTTCCGCGGGCTGAAGCCCGCGGCCACACAGAGGCAACGATTGGTTCCCTGTTACTCTTTGCTATCCATGTCCGACGTCAAAGTCCTCTGCTTCAGCTGCAACTCGATTCTCGTCGCGCCGCTTTCGACGCTCGAGAATCGCGAGCCGTTCGAATGCCGCTTCTGCAACGAGGACCTGCGTCCGTCCGACACGAATGCAGACTGCACGTTCTGCCGCGGCGCCGGATACGCCAGTGTCAGCGATGTGGTCTGGATTTGTCTGCCGGACGCGTGACGCTTTACAACATTCCCCCCTCGAGCGCCTTGAGCACCGCGCGTGTACGGTCGCGCACGCCGAACTTCGAGAGGATGTTCGACACGTGGTTCTTGATCGTCCCCTCGGCCGTCGACAGGGCGTGGGCGATCTCGCGATTGCTGTAGCCGCCGGCCATCAGGCGGACGACTTCGACCTCGCGCTCGGTCAGACGATCAGGTGCGGCGAGGCTGTCGAAGCTCGTGCGCAATCGCTCACCGGCGCGAAGCAATCGCTCGGTCACGGCCGGCTGGAACACTGTCTGGCCTGCTGCGACCGCGCGGATCGCGCTGATGAGCTGCTCGTAGGAAACGTCTTTGAGCAGAAAGCCGGACGCGCCGGCGCGTACGCCGTCGAGGACGACGTCGGCGTCGTCGAACGTCGTCAGGATGAGTGTCGGTGGCAACGCGCCGCGTGACGTCAGCTCGCGGAGCACCTCGATGCCGTTCTTCTTCGGCATGCGGATGTCGAGAAGGAGGACATCGATGTTTGCGCCGGGCACGCGCTCCACGACTTCGTCGCCATCACCGGCCTCGCCTGCAATTTCGATCTGCGGCTCGAGCACGAGAAGCGCGCGCAGGCCCTGGCGGATGAGCAGCTGATCGTCGGCGATGAAAACGCGGATCACGCCGGCCTCGCCGGCAGCAGCGCGACGACCTGGAATCCATGGCCCGGTTGTGCGTCGACGAGAAGCTGACCGCCGGCACTTTCGAGCCGGTCGCGCATCGTCCGCAGTCCGAAGCCAGCCAGCGTTCCGGCGGCGCCGAGGCCGTCATCGCGAGCCTGGATGCGGACGCTGTCGCCGTCGCGCCGGATCATGATCCAGAGGTTGTCGGCGGCGGCGTGGCGTGCCGCGTTCGTCACGATCTCCTGAGTGCAGCGGACGAGGATGTGCGCGCGCTCGGGATCGTCGATGCGGATTCCCGGCTCGATCTCGAGGTGGATCCGCGGTCGCGGCACATCGGCGACGAGCGAGCCGAGCGCGTGCGAGAGATCGACGCCCGGCTGCGTCTGCATCGCCGCCGCGATCTCGCGGACGTCGGCGAGAAGTTTCTTCGCCAGCGATTGCGCGACCTGCGTGTGCTGGCGCGCTTCGCCGTCGGTGCGCTGCACGGCCGCTTCGAGATTGAGCGACAACGCGGTGAGGTGGTGGCCGAGGACGTCGTGCAGCTCGCGGGAGATGCGCAGGCGCTCGGCGATGCGGCTGCTGTCG
>DASVHS010000340.1:0-9868 GCA_036382495.1 Thermoanaerobaculia bacterium
CGGAATGCCGCGGCGACGTTTTTCGGCGTCTCGCCGGCCCACATCGACTCGAGCTCCGAGTAATTCACGACGAGCAGCTTCATCCCCAGCGAATGTGCAATCGCCTCGGCACAGATCGTCTTGCCCGTCCCCGGCGGACCGGCGAAGTTGAACGCCAGTCCCAGCCCCGTCGCATGACGTTCGCCGAGGCCCCAGCGGTTGAAGATAAGGGTGTGGTTGCGGACCTGGGCGATCGCTTCGTCGAGTGCGCGCCGCGTCGCCGGCGGAAGGATGACGTCGCTGAACGTCCGCTGCGGAGTCACGGTCTCGACCGACCGTGACGCGCGGCTCGTGAACAGCGAGAGAAGAGGTGATGGCATCAGGGATTTTTTCCCGACCAGCGATTGAAGTCTGCGACGACGTCGGCAACCTCGCGCTCCAGCGCATCGGCGCGATCGATCTGCATCTGCGTCGGCCGGCCTTCATAGAACAACACATCGCTATAGACACCAGCGACGTATTCGCGAAGACGCTCTTCGCCGGTGATCATGCCGCCTTCCTTCGTGGCCACGAGTCTCTTTCGCAGATCGTCGATGTCCTGCGTTGACGCGCGCAGTTTCAGCGCGTTCGCGTCATCCGCGGGCAACTTCGACGCGCGATCGATGATCGACGCACGTGCAGTGCCCATACGCTCGAGCACCGCGGTCATGTCACTCAGCATTTTCGAGAGCCTGTTCGCCAGCTCGAACTGCGCACGCCGATCTTCGTCTGAGTAATTACTGCGCGGGTCGGAGATGACTTTCAGCGGCAGCGTGTACACGTTGCTGTTCTTCGTCATCCTGACTGTGTACGTGCCCGGCAGCACGCGCGGGCCGATGGTCGCGCCTGCTCCGCTTGCGGCGGGCGGAATCTTCGGGGCTTTCGTCCGCATCGACCACGTCACGCGACTGAGTCCGCGGCGCTTTCCGCTCGGAATCGTTCCGACGACTTTGCCGCTGGGATCGACGACATCGATCGTCAGGTCGCCGAAAATGTGGCGCCGTGCCTGGTAGTACGTGATGACCGCTTCGTTTGGCGGATTCGGTCCGCGGAACGCGGCGTCGCCGGTGACCCAGCCGCCGAACGACGGGATCCGTTCCACGGCCGGCTGTGATTCGACGAAGAACACTTCCTTGCTGAGGTTGTCCGGAGTCAGCGCCCGCAACGGCGTGATGTCATCGACAATCCAGATTCCTCGGCCATGCGTTGCGATGACGAGATCGTTGTCGCGCGGATGAATGACGAGGTCGCGCACGGCGACGTTCGGCAGATCGCCGCCTTTGTATTGCGCCCATTGACTGCCGCCGTCGAGCGAGATCCACAAGCCCATTTCGGTGCCGAGAAAGAGGAGGTTGTGGTTGACGAGATCTTCGCGGATGACGTGCGCGTAGCCTTTGACGTTTCCGTTCGGCGCGACGACAGGCGTCCATGTGTGGCCGTAGTCGGTCGTGCGATACGCGTACGGCTGCATGTCGCCGAACGTGTGGCGATCGAACGTCGCGTAGGCAGTGCCTTCGTCGAAATGACCGGCATCGATGTACGAGACCCACGAATTCTTCGGCAGTGCGGCTGGCGTGATGTTTGTCCACGTCTTGCCGGCATCGCGCGTGATCTGCACGTTGCCGTCATCGGTGCCGACCCAGATCACACTCGCGTTTTTCTGTGCTTCCGCGATCGCGTAGATCGTCGTGTGCATCTCCGCCGAAGAGTTGTCGACGACGACTCCGCCCGATTGTTCCTGCAACTGCTTCTGCGGATCGTTCGTGGTCAGGTCAGGGGAGATGCGCTCCCATGTCTGCCCGTGATCGCGCGTCCGGAAAAGGAACTGCGAACCGATGTAGACCGTGCCCGCCGGCGTGACCTGAATCGGCGTGTTCCAGTTGAAGCGAAGCTTGCCTTCCTTGTAGCGAGGAAGCGGCTTGAGGCTGCGCGACTCACGCGTCTTGCGCGAGATGCGTCCCATCTCGCCGCCCTGCGACTCCGCATAGATGTATTCGGGGTCAGACGGATCGGCGAACATCCAGAAGCCGTCGCCGCCGAACATGTTTTCCCATCGGTTGTTCGTGATGCCGCCGGCGTACTGCGAGTCGCCGACCCACGAGCTGTTGTCCTGCAGTCCGCCGTACACGTGGTACGGCCGGTCCATGTCGACGCTGACGTGGTAGAACTGCGAGACGGGCAGGTTCTCCGCTTTCCACCAGCGATTGCCGCCGTCGTACGAGTAGAAGATTCCGCCGTCGTCACCGGTGATCAGGTGATCGGTGTTCTCGGGATCGATCCAGACATCGTGAAAGTCCCCGTGAGCGCCGCCGCCGATCACGCTGAAGCTTTTCCCGCCGTCGTTGCTGACGATGAGGTTTCCGCCCGGCTTGAAAAGTTTGTTCTCGTCTTTCGGATCGACGATGAGATTCGCGAAGTAGAACGCGCGCCAGATCATGTTCTGACTGCGGTCACGTTTCTCCCACGTTTTTCCGCCGTCATCCGATCGATAAAGAGCGTTCGCGGGCGGCACCGCTTCGATGAACGCGTAGACGACATTCGGTTTTGACGGCGCAACGGCTACGGCGACGCGTCCCCACGGCTTCGGCGGAAGGCCGGACGCCTGCAGCTCGCTCCACGTCGCGCCGCCGTCCATCGTCTTGAACAGGCCGCTGCCGCTCGGCTTTGTTTCGTCGTCGCCGCCGGAACGGAACGTCCAGCCTTTGCGGCGGAAGTCCCACAACGCCGCGAACAGCGTCTTCGGATTCTGTGGATCGAGCGAGAGCATCGAACAACCGGTCGATGCGTTCGATCCCTTCAGGACTTTCGTCCAGCTCGCGCCGCCGTCGGTCGTCCGGTAGACGCCCCGATCGTCGCTGTCGCTCCACAATTTTCCCGGGACGCACGCGTAGACCGTATTCGAGTCGGTCGGATCGATCAGGATCTTCGCGATGCGCTCGGAGTTGCCGAGGCCCATGTTTGTCCACGTGTCTCCGCCGTCGGTCGATTTGTAGATCCCGTCGCCGACCGAGACGCTGTTCCGCGTCCATGGCTCACCGGTTCCGACCCAGACGATTTTCGGATTCTTGTGATCGATGGCCACGGCGCCGATCGACTGAACATTCTGTTTGTCGAAGACGGGTTTATACGTCGTGCCGCCGTTGACCGACTTCCAGACGCCTCCGCTCGCCGACGCGATGTAGACGGTCAGTCGCTTGCCGTCGCGGATTGCGTCGATCGCGGCGATGCGGCCGCTCATCGCAGCCGATCCGATGTTGCGCGCGCCGAGACCGGAGATCGTGTCGGAGTCGACACGAATGACCTTCTTGTCATCCCGAGCCGCGGAGACGGCGAGGGACCTGGGTGGGGGCGCAGCAGTCGTCGTTGTGATCGCCTTCCCCCGCCCAGGTTCCTCGCGCTCTGCGGCGCTCGGAATGACATTCGTTCCCGGCCTCGCGAAACTCGCGTCGGCGAGCGGGATGTTCGTATCAATCTTGTCGTATGTGTACTTCTGCCGGTTCTGGCTTCCCTTGACGTTCACTTCGATCGAGTAGGGGAAGTAGACGCCGCCCGATGCCTTGTAATCGCCGAGGGACTGTTCGAACTCGCGCTCGGCGCCGCGCACCATCCGCTTCGTCTCGATCCTGATCGGCACGAAGTAATCCGTATCCATGAAAAAGTAGCGGACGTCGCCGCCGGGAGTCGTGACGCGCAGCTTGTACGCATCGGTGCCCTCCACCGGCTCGACTCCCACGTATTCGACTTTGTTGCCCTTCTGCTGATAGTTGACGAGCGGACCGTCGAACTCGGCGTCATCGATGATGTCTTTCAACTCGTCTTCGCCGAGCGATTCCGGATCCTTCTTCCCGTCCCACGGCTCGATCTTCCAGCCGCTCGTTCCGTCGTACGCGGTGACGCCGGTCAGCCCCTGCATCGTGAACTCTTCGCGCACTTTGTTCGGACGCTTGTTGTCCTGCGAGATCGGCGCTTCGAATCCGCCGCTGCCTGAGTACTTGCCCGTTCGGCGAATCGAATTCAGCGCCTGGAGGCGATCGGCACCGCCGATGGTCTTGATGTAGTGAGCGACGATCTCGTCCGCCGTCTGAGCCAGAAGGGGAGAGGCAAGGAACACGAGACCCGCCGCGACGAGCAATTTGCGCACATTTCCTCCGATGAAGCGGGATCATAGCGAATCTGCTTCTGTGTGGAGGCGGGCTTCAGCCCGCCGGGTCCCGAATCGCGGGCTGAAGCCCGCAGCCACACAGAACCAGCCGTTTCGCCGCTCCAGATGCGCTTTTGGCTGCAATTTGCAGCGGATAGCCTCGTTGTCGCAGGACGATGACGCCGAGGTGAACGATGCGTAAAGGCATGACAGTGGTTGGCGGCTGTCTGATGTTCCTCCTGTCGATGAGTGTTTCCGCGGCGTCACCGCGCGAGGCGCTCGTCGTGAATGCGGCCTGGCTTGCCGCCCATCTGAATGATCCCGGTCTCGTTCTGCTTCACGTCGGCAAGAAAGAAGACTACGCGGCGGCGCACATCCCGGGCGCGCGGTTCGTGTCGCAGCAGGACGTCTCGGTCTCCGATCACGAGTTCAAAGGCAACGGTCTCATGCTCGAGATGCCGGCTGCCGACGCTCTTCGTCACGATTTCGAGGCGCTGGGCATCTCGGACAACTCGCGCGTCGTCGTCTACTACGGCAAAGACTGGATCTCGCCTTCGACGCGCATCATGTTCACGCTCGACTACGCAGGGCTGGGCGCGAATTCCTCGCTGCTCGACGGCGGCATGGATGCCTGGATCCGCAATGGCGGCGCGGTGACGAAGGACGTGCCCGCGCCGAAGACGGGAACGCTGGTGGCGCTGAAGATCCGGCCGATCGTCGTCGACGCGGAGTACGTTCGCAAGAACCTGAAGACACCGCACGTCGCCATCGTCGACGGACGCGATGGCGCGTTCTACGACGGCGTCGAAACGGGCGACTCGATGGGACATCCGCATCGCACGGGTCATGTCGCCGGCGCGCACAGCGTTCCCTTCACATCGATTACCGACGATCAACTGATGTTGAAGTCGCCCGCCGCGCTCGCGGAGCTGTTCACGAAGGCGGGCGTGAAGCCGGACGACACGGTGATCGGTTACTGCCACATCGGTCAGCAGACGACGGCGATGCTCTTCGCCGCGCGCACGCTCGGACATCGCGTGCTGCTCTACGACGGTTCGTTCGAAGACTGGTCGAGGCACGAGGGTTATCCCGTCGACAATCCGTCGGCGAAACAGGGCGGGAAGTGAGCGAAGAGCGCGGCCGGCCATACGCCGATCCCTACGTCGCAGGTGCGGCGCTCGGACTCGTGCTGCTCGCGGCGTATGTCGTGATGGGTCGCGGACTCGGCGCGTCGGGCGCATTCGCGAGCGGCGCAGCGGGAATCGTGGCTGCCGCCTCTCCCGATCGCGCGCAAGCGAATCCTTATTTCGCGCGATACCTCGGCGGACGCGGACCGTGGCTCGACTGGCTGCTGTTCGAAATCATGGGCGTCTTTATCGGCGGTTACCTGTCGGCACTTGCGGCGGGTCGGATCCGGCGCGAGATCGAGCGCGGACCGCACATGTCGTCACGTGCACGACTGGGAACCGCGTTCGCCGGCGGAACGATCATGGGACTCGGCGCCGTGCTCGCGCGCGGATGCACGAGCGGGCTCGCGTTGACGGGCGGCGCGTTGCTGAGCGTCGGCAGCTGGGTGTTCATCATGAGCGCGTTCGCGGCGGCGTACCTGTTTGCGCCGCTCATGAAGAGGGCGTGGCGATGACCGCGCCGTTTCTCGATGGCTCCGGCGGAACGACCGCGCTCATCGCCGCGATCGTCATCGGCATCGCATTCGGCTGGACGCTCGAACGCGCCGGCCTCGGAAGCGCGCGCAAGCTGACCGGCCAGTTCTACTTCACCGATCTGACGGTGTTCAAGGTGATGTTCAGCGCGATCCTCGTGGCGATGCTGGGGGCGTTCTGGCTCGGACGCATCGGCGTTCTCGATTTATCGCGCGTGTATGTCCCCGAAACATTTCTGCTGCCGCAGCTGATCGGCGGAGTCGTGTTCGGCGCCGGATTCGTCGTCGCCGGTCTGTGTCCGGGTACTTCGTGCGTCGCCGCCGCCACCGGCCGCGTCGACGGCCTCTTCGTCGTCCTCGGCATGTTCTCCGGCGTGCTGGTGGCGGGACTCGCGTTCGCGCCGCTGCTTTCGTTCTACGAGAGCACTTCGCGCGGATCGTTGACGCTGCCACAACTGACTCACATTCCGTACGGCGTGATCGTGTTCGCGATCGTCGCCATCGCGCTCGCCGGATTTCGCGTCGCTGAATTCATCGAGAGACGCGCATCTTGAAACGGACACTCGCAGCAACCGCGCTGATCCTCGGCGGCCTGGCGGCGTTTGCGGGGAGTCCGTACCTGCGCCCGAAGGAAATCAGCGCAGTTCAGCTCGCTCAGTGGATCAAGGATCGCAGGCCCGGACTTCGCATCATCGATCTGCGATCGAAGTCAGAGTTCGACGCGTTTCACGTTCCCATGTCATTTCCAGCTCACGATATTCAAACTCAGGCTGACACTTGCACTGTTGTCATTGCCGATGACGCGTCGTTGGTTCCATCAGGTACGTACCTTCTCCGTGGCGGCGTCGATGCGTGGCGCAAAGAGGTCCTGAGTCCAAAGAAGCCTACCGTGGTGACGCGCTACTTCGGCGGAGTGCGGAGAGGCGGATGTTGAAGCACGCCGATGTGTTCGCGGAGTTGCGCGATCGTGAGTTCGCGCGATTGAACGGCCACGCATACCTCGACTATACGGGCAGCGCGCTCTATGGCCAGTCGCAAATCCGCTCCCATCAAGCGCTACTCGAAACGTCCCTCCTTGGAAATCCGCATTCGGAACATTCACCGTCACGCGCGAGCGCCGATGTGATGAACACTGCGCGAGATCTGGTACTTCGATTTCTCGACGTCGATTCATCGACCTACGATGTCTGTTTCACGGCGAACGCCACCGCGGCGATCAAGCTCGTAGCCGAGGGTTACCCATTCGGGCCGGGGACCTCGCTGGTTCTTTCCGTCGACAATCACAACGCGGTGAACGGGATTCGCGAATACGCGCGCCGCGCCGGGGCGGCGATTACGTATCTTCCGCTCGACGACGAGCTCCGTCTTCGAAAGCCGTCGTTTTCAGGCCGAGGACTGTTCGCGTTTCCGGCGCAATCGAATTTTTCCGGTGTTCTCCACCCGTTGTCGCTCGTGCAACAGGCGCACGACGCGGGATTCGATGTGCTGCTCGACGCGGCAGCGTTCCTGCCGACGCACGCTCTCAGTCTTCGCGAGTGTCCGGCGGACTTTGTCGCGCTCTCGTTCTACAAACTTTTCGGATATCCGACCGGCCTCGGCGCGCTCGTGGCGCGGCACGATGCGCTGGCGCGTTTGCGCCGGCCGTGGTTTTCCGGCGGAACCGTTCTCTATGCGTCTGTACTCGCGGACACGCATCGATTGCGTCCAGGCCACGAAGCCTTCGAAGACGGCACCTCCGACTTCCTGGGCATCGCCGCGCTGCCGGCCGGTTTCGCGCTGCTCGAAGAAGCAGGAATGGCCCGCTTGACCGTCCACGTCGCCTCGTTGACGGAGATGTTCATCGACGGGATCCGGTCGCTGCGCCATGGCAACGGCCGCCCGGTCGCGCGTATCTACGGTCCGCTCGACACGACCGATCGCGGTGGCACGATCGCGTTCAATGTCTGCGACCGTTCCGGCGAGATCATCCCGTACACACTCGTCGAGTCGCAGTCGCGCGAAGCAGGGGTGTCGGTTCGATGTGGCTGCTTCTGCAACCCTGGCGCGTCGGAGGTGGCGTTCGGTCTCGACACGGCGACGATCACGGGCTGCTTCGACGCGGCTGGTGATTCATTCACGATCGAGAAGTTCGCGGATTGTGTGGGCAAAGCAGTCGGGTCCGTGCGCGTCTCGATCGGACTGGCAAACAATGCCGAGGACATCCGCAAGGCCGTCGAGCTGGTCACAACGTTTCGCCGATGAATCGGCGGCGTGACGAAATCCGCAACATGCGGTGTCGCACGCTTCGCGTGCTCGCGCCGTGAGTTAGGTTGAGCGCATGCGATATGCGCTTGCCGGCCTGCTTCTCGCGACGCAGTTGTCCGCGTCGCCGCTCGAACCGCGTCTCACGCAGGAAATCGATCGACTCGACGCACTCCTCAAGAGTGTGAGCTCTTCGGCGGCGCCGCAGGCGATGATCGAGGGAAACCGCACGCTTCTGACGCGTGCCCGAGCGGCAACGTCACCGCTGCTCCGCATTTACCGGCTTCGCGACGCCTCCGTCGGCATCGAGACGCTCCGCTATGCGATCGCACACAAATCGGACGAGTCGGATCTTGCGCGCGTGCAGGCGCTGGCGAATGCGGAACGAGCCGCGATCGACAAGCCGCTGTCCGCGATGAATGCGCCGGCGTTGCAGCTCGCATTGCGACAGATCGTCGCGAACCGCGACGCGAAGCTGCTGCGCGCCAGCGTTCCGTACGGAAAAGCATCTTCGCCGGCGAACGGCCTGTTTTACGTTGGGGAGGCGGAAGCGAACCGCAAGTTCCGCGAGTTTCTCGAGACGTTATCGTTTGGCGGCTCTGTCGAGGAGCGGCCGAATGATCGCGCGATCGACGCTGCGTTGACGAAGCTCGACACTTCGGCGCTCGCCGCATTCGAAGAGGATCCGGCCGGCCGGTCCGCGGTCGGTTTGAGCGCGCGATTGAAAGAAGCGCGCGAGCTTGCCGAACAGGGGAGCCTCGAAGGCGCGGCGCTGACGCTGCTCGAAGCCCAGCTCGACATCAGCCGGCGGAGCGCGCCGCCCGCGAACGCCGCGGTGTCATTGCGCACATCTCGCGGCGACAGCATCGCCGCCATGTTCGAGGCCGCCGCCCGCGAGGATGGCGGTGATACGGCTCGCATCATCACGAACAGCGTCTTGCCGCTTTACCGGTCACTCTTTGCCAACGTTCCGATCCAGAAAAAGCTGCCGAAGAACGTCACGGTCACGCTCGTCCGCTGGCCCTACACGTGAAGCCTCTCCGATCCGGCAAGTTTGCTGGCCCAGGAAACCGTTCGTAAGTTTGGCGATCGCGCGCATTTCGTCATCGAGAACTTCGGTGCGTCACCGCTCGCCGAACGATTCGGTGTGGACAAATATCCGGCGATCTTCGTCGACGACGCACTCGTCGCGCGTCCGGAGGACTTTTATCCGTGGGGCAAGCCGGGAACGGGCAAGTACGTCCCATGGAACGACCTCGCGAATCGCAGAAAGTTTCAAAGCGACTTGCAGCGGATGATCGACCTCCGCCTCGCCGGCGGCGCCGTCAAATCGGCCGTGCCGGTCAAGGCGGCGAACGCCGCGATTCTGCCCGCAGTCGACATGGTCGATCTCGACGGCAAGCGTTTCAACTTCGCTCAGCTCAACGGTCAGCCGGTGGTCGTCGAGTTCTGGGCGACGTGGTGCCCGATCTGCCTCGACACTCTGAAGTGGATGAAAGGATCGATGGCCCCGTCCGCGCGCGTCGTCGCAGTCGCCGTCGATTCCGAACAGAAAGACATCGTCGAGGTGATCCGGAAAATTCAACCGAATGCGAAGGTCGTGATCGCGTCGCCGGAATTGCGCAAGGCATTCTCGGGACCGCCCGCCGTTCCTACGCTTCTCATCGCAGATTCGAAAGGACGAATCGTCAGAACGTTTTACGGGGCGCCGCCCGATCTCCACGATCAGATCGCGAAGGAGTTGGCGAAACTGCAATGATGTCATCCCGAGCGTGAGCGAGGGACCCCATGTGGTGGGGGTCAGGCAT
>DASVHS010000341.1:0-2712 GCA_036382495.1 Thermoanaerobaculia bacterium
CAAACAGGATCGTCGGCGAGATGAACGCGGAGATCGCGAACATCGACGTCACGATCATTGCCGAGCGTCCGCGCATCGCCCCCTACCGTGAAGCGATCGGCGCGTTCATCGCGAAGCTGCTCGACCTCCCGCGCGGCCACGTCAACATCAAGGCCACGACCACCGACCACCTCGGCTTCATCGGAAGAGGCGAGGGAATCTGCGCGATGGCGATTGTGCTCATCGAGATCGAATGACCGTTCGCGTCCGATTTGCTCCATCCCCGACGGGACATCTCCATGTCGGCGGCGCGCGCACGGCCATCTTCAACTGGCTGTTCGCGAAGCGTCACGACGGAACATTCATCATCCGCGTCGAGGACACCGACCAGGCGCGCTCGACGTTCGAGTTCGAGCAGATGGTGCTCGACGATCTGCACTGGTTGAGAACGTTGTGGGACGAAGGTCCCGACGTCGGCGGACCGCATGCGCCGTATCGCCAATCCGAACGAACGGAAATCTACGATCGCTTCGCCGCCGAGCTGATGAAGCGGGACGTCGCGTACCGCTGCTACTGCACCGAAGAGGAGTTGGAGCAGAAACGCAAAGCGGCGGAGGTGGCCGGCCGTCCGCCGCATTACGACCTGAAGTGCTGGTACAACCGGCGGAACGACGATGCGCCGCACGCCGTGCGCTTCCACGTTCCGGACGACGGCGACGTGACGATCGATGACCTCATCCGCGGCGAAGTGACGTGGAAGAAGGAATCGCTCGGCGACTTCATCGTCGTCCGTTCCGACGGTCTGCCGACGTACAACTTCTCCGTGGTCATCGACGATCACGAGATGGACATCACCCACGTGATCCGAGCCGAGGAGCATTTGACGAATACGCATCGGCAGGTGCTGATTTATCGGGCGATGAGCTGGGTCATCCCGGAGTTCGCGCACGTCTCGCTGATCCTCGGTCCTGACCGGACGAAGTTGTCGAAACGGCACGGTGCGACGTCGGTGTCGCAGTACGCGGACGACGGATTCCTTCCCGACGCCATGTTCAACTACCTCACACTCCTCGGCTGGTCGTCACCGGACGGCGCGGAAGTGTTCTCGCGCGAGCACGCCATCGAGCGGTTCGCGCTCGATCGTGTGAATGCCGCGCCCGCGGTGTTCGATCGCCAGAAGCTCGAGTGGCTGAATGGCCAGTACATTCATGCGATGAGCGCCGCGGTACTGCGTCCGCTGGTCGCTCCGTTCTTTAATGTGCCATGGCTCGAGGAGGGGATCGACGTCGTCAAGACGAGCGTTCACCTCCTGACGCAGTTCGCCGAAGCGTTGCGATTCGTCCGCGAATACACCGCGCCGCAGATCGACCGCCCGTTTGCGGAGGCGCTCGCGAATGAATTGCGGACGACCGGAACGCCGGTCGATGAAATGACTTTCAAGGCGATGGTCGAGCGGCTGAAGACTGCCACGGGACTCAAGGGCAAGACGCTTTTCATGCCGTTGCGGCTGGCCCTGACGGGATCGGATCACGGGCCCGAGCTCGTGCGCGCAATTCCGCTGCTGGAGCGCGCGAGCAAAATCGATTCGTCGGTTCTCTCGCCGTTGCAGCGTGCCGAACAATGTATCCGCTGATCCGCAGCCTGCTGTTCAAACTCGACCCGGAAGCGGCGCACGAGTGGACGACAGAGCAGATGATTGCGTTGCAGCAGATTCCGATCGCGTTGCAGGTGATCGAACGGATCTGCCGCCCGCCGGCGAGCGCGAGCCGTCAGCTGTTCGGATTGAATTTTCCTTCGCCCGTCGGGATCGCTGCCGGCTTCGACAAGAACGCGGTCATGGTCCCGCTGCTCGCCGCGCTCGGGTTCGGCTTCATCGAAGTCGGGACGGTCACGCTCGAGCCGCAGCCGGGAAATCCGCGTCCGCGCCTGTTCCGCTATCCGAATGATCGCGCGTTGATCAACCGTCTCGGATTCAACAACGACGGCGCCGATGCAGTGGCCGAGCGCCTGAAAATCTGGAGTGCGGCAGCCATGCCGCCGCTCTTCGTCAACGTCGGCAAGAATCGAGATGTGGACAACTACGCGCAGTGCTACGACAGAGTCGCGCCATACGCCGATGTCGCTGTTCTGAATCTCTCGTCACCCAACACACCCGGCCTGCGCGACTTCCAGAAACCCGACCAGATGCACCGGCTGCTGAAGTCGATCGAGAAGCGCGGCCCGATACTCGTCAAAATCGCCCCGGACCTCGATGACGTTCAACTCGCCGAGATCTGCGACGTTTGCGTCACACTCGCCGACGGCATGGTCTGCACGAACACGACGATCGAGAAACCGGCGGGCATGAACGAAGCAGGCGGTCTGTCCGGTGCACCGTTGATGCAGCGATCGACCGGCATCCTGCGCAAGGTCCGCGAACGCGTCGGCAGCGGCTATCCGCTGATCGGCGTCGGCGGCATTTTCACGGCCAAGGATGTGCGGACGAAAATGATCGCGGGAGCAGATCTCGTTCAGGTATACACGAGTTTCATCTACGAAGGACCGATGCTCCCGGCCAGACTCGCGCGACAACTATGATCACCTCAGCCTTCAACCTTCAGCCCTCAGCCTTCGTATGATCATTTACGGACTGAATCCCGTCATCGAGGCGATCCGTTCGGATCCGAAGCGGGTCCGCTACATCGGCGTATCTCGCGAGCACGGTGGAAAGCTGCAGCGCGCGATCGCCGACGC
>DASVHS010000342.1:0-2500 GCA_036382495.1 Thermoanaerobaculia bacterium
CGGCCGAGCTGGTCGCGGAACCGCATCGCCTCGACGTCTGCCCCATCGACGAGCTGCGCGAGATCGCGCATGGGCGATGGGAAGGCAAATCGCGCGCGGAAGTCGCGCGCGAGTATCACGAGGAGTACGAGCGGTGGGAGAGAGACCCCTACACGTTCGCGCCCGAAGGAGGCGAGAGCGGGTTGCAGGTCACGGCGCGCGCACTCCCCGCGCTGATCAAACTCGTCGAGACGCACGACGGCATGCCGTTCGTGGTCGTCTCGCACAAGGCCACGATCCGCCTGCTGCTGTCATCGCTGATCGGATTCGATCCGAGAAAATATCGCGATCGACTCGATCAGAGCCCCGCCGCGCTGAACATTCTCGACTTCAAGGATGTGACGAACGCACGCCTGACGCTGTTCAACGACGTGTCGCATTACGAGTCGGAAGTGCCGGACGTGCCGAGCGGACGACTGTCGCCGGTGTGGAGCTCCAAATAGGCCCTAGGCCCTGGGCCTCAGGCCCTAGGAGAACCGAAAACAAATCGCTTCGAACTCCTAGGGCCTAGGGCCTGAGGCCTAGGGCCTCGTCGTTACTGGACGTTAAACGCAGCTGCGGCGAGCGGTGGATCGCCTTGCGAATACGTCTTGAGGTTGTGGCCCTGGTCGAGCACCTGGATCCAGGTGATGTGCCAGACGCCTTTCGCGGCGAGTCGGGGAACGCTGATGCGGCCCGTCCACGACTGCGCGTCGGCGGCCGTGAACGAAAAATAGAGCCGCGGCGCGCCGCCGGCGGTCACCGGCCCGGTCACCTGGCCGCTCATGCTCATGATGCCGCACGTGTCGTCGCTCGCGGATGCAATGACGGTGATGACGCTGTCCTGAACATTCGAGACCATCGTGCGGTCGAGGACGATCGACTGTAGCGTCGGCGGTGTGGAGTCGCAGCGATCGCCGGTGATGTTCACGCGCACGGCCGCGACGAGCGGATTATCGGAGCGGATCGTGGTCATGTTGTTTGCTTTGTCCTGCAATTGCAGTTGCTCGAGCTGCCAGTCGCCGCAATCGATGCACGTCGGCGTGGAGAGGTCGCACTCCCAGTCGCCCGAGCCGGCCCGGCATACGAATCCGATGCGCGCTTGCTTCGCGGGACTGATGAAGACTCCGCTGACGAGGTTCACCCCGGATTTGTCGTCGTCGGCCTGAACGAAAACAGTGTTCTTCTCACCCGCCCTCATCGCCGGGTGATCGAGCCACACCGCTTTCAACGTCGGACCGGTCGAGTCGGAGCTCGATGAGATGACGCGGAAGCTCGCGGTCGGCGGTAACGCACCCTGAGCGCCGGAGATCGTCGTGGCGTTGCTCGCGTTGTCGATCAGGCTCAGGTAGTTGACTTTCCACACACCCTCGGCGGCATCTTTCGGGATGGTGATCTTCGACGAGTACTGGTCGGTGTCAAGCACCCGTTGCAGCGCAAAGCCCTGCACGGCGCCGCTCGGCGCGGCGATCGTCCCGGAAATGCTGCGGACGCCCGAGAGATCGTCGGTCGCCTGAACGGTGAGCACTGTCTCCTCGCCGTCGTGCACCTGCGGCGGATTGAACACGATCGAAACCAGTTGAGGTGCCTGCGTGTCGGACGTCTTGTCGTTCTTGTCGACCGTGCCGGTCGTGTCCGTCGTCGACGTGCTGCCGCTGCCGCCGTGCGAGCTCGTGGTCGACGACGACGATTGCATCGTCTGTCCCGGTTGCGACGATGCGGCATGCGAACCACCGCCCGTGAGCGCATTCACGATCGGGCTGACGAGCCTGGACAACAGCGAAGGCTTCTCCGTGGGCCGCTGCCCCGGCCGCCGCGCCGCCGTTGTCGTCAGCGACGGCGCTGCAGCCGGATTCGGAATGCTCGTCAAATCGATGATCGGCGTCTGCCTCCGCCCCTGCTTTCTCGGCGATTGCGCCCGCACCTCATCCGTGATCGTCGAGCTCGCCTCGGACGACGACGCGATCGCCGGCGAGCTCGTCGTGTTCGGCCTGCTGTCAATGACCATCGTCGTGCCCGACGACGTCGAATGCCGGCCCTGACCAGCGTCCGTCGAATACGAACGGAGCCGCATCCACAACGCGATGCAGAACGCGATCGTAAGCACCGTGAAGAATGCCGGCAGAAATCCGATTCGGGTTCGAGCCATGCGGGACTGTGATTATGACGTGCGAACAGGCAAAAACGGCACGGGTAGAGGAGAATGGAGGCAGAAGGCAGAAGGCAAAAGGCAAAAGGATGAAGGATGAAACACGCGAGACCGTTTCATCCTTCTGCCTTCTGCCCTCCGCCTTCTGCCTTTGGGTCATCTCCTTACCGCTGCTAGCTCAACCGTCCGACATCTCCACGATCTCCATCCCGATCCGCGCGACGCTCGCTCCGGCGCTGCCGCTCGTCGAGGCGCAGGTGCCGAAGTCGATCGAGAACTCGCGTGAGCAGAGCGGTTTCAAGATCAGGTACACGGTGACGCGCGATCCGATCG
>DASVHS010000343.1:0-1698 GCA_036382495.1 Thermoanaerobaculia bacterium
CAGACATGCCGCATCGGTGCATACGGCGCGAGTCGCGCGGTGACGTAGCCGCCGACGACGGTGAAAACGATTCGATACGACAGCGCCAGAAGATTCAATCCCGGCTCGTTCATCGGCTGGTTCCACGGCCCATAAACATGGAGCACGTGCAGCACCTCATCGGTGCCGAGCGAAAGAACTACGACCGCGAAAAATCCGAGGAAGACGGCGGCAATGCTTTTCATCACTTCTGCTCCGCCAGGAGCGCGGCCAGGTTGTCGTAACCTTTCGCAACGCCGCTTTCCATCGGCGACTTGAGGACGCCGTCACGAACTTCTTTCGAAACGTAGAGGACGGTCGTCGTGCGCGTCGTCTTGCCGGACTCTTCGACAAATGTGGTCGTGTCGATCGCTTCGCCCGCGTACCAGGGATCGTCGAACTTCTCGGTGGCGACGATCCGTTCCGGCTTCACGATCTCGCGAAAGATACCGCCCAGTCCCATCGTGACGCCGTCCGGGCCCTTCCACACGTAGCGATACGCGCCGCCGACTCTCAGATCGACTTCGCAGACCAGGAACGACCATTTCCCGATCACGCGCCAGCGTTTGATCAGCTCAGGTTTCGTCCATGCGTCGAAGACGAGTCTGGCGGGTGCGTCGAAGACGCGCGTCATCGCGATCTCGCGATCGCTCGGTGTCGTGACTTTCAGACTTCCGGTGCTCTCCATCGGTAATCTCCCCTATCGCTTCCGCTTCGCGCGTCCGCGTTTCCTTTCCTTCGTCTTCATCTCTTCGAGCAAGGCATCGAGCTGCTGGAAGTTCGCTTCCCAGAACTGGCGATAGCCTTCCAGCCACTCGCTGGCCTCCTCGAGCGGTAATGCCTCGAGCCGCCGCGGACGCCGTTGTGCGTCGCGGCCGCTCGAGATCAAGCCGGCGCGCTCGAGCACTTTGAGATGCTTCGAGATCGCGGGCTGGCTCATGTCGAAAGGCTCGGCGAGCTCGCTCACCGACGCTTCACCCGATGCCAGCCGTGCCAGGATCGCCCGACGCGTGGGATCGGCGAGCGCAGCGAACGTTGCGTCGAGGCTGGCCGCGGACGTCTCTCGATAACCTGCAGGTTTCATAACCTAGACGTTATATAACACGGACCAATCCTCGTCAACATGGTTCTGTGTGGTGGCGGGCTTCAGCCCGCCGAACTGGCGGAATGAGACATCGCGGGCTGAAGCCCGCGGCCACACAGAAGCAGATTCGGCACAGAAGCCCATTGCGCTGAACGGACGTGAGGGATAGGCTGACGCGTCGGTCAGTTGCCTGCCCGCATGAGTCAGATGGCGGCCACAAAATCTGAAGTTGTCGAACAGTTCCGCTGTCAGGCCATCCGCGACGCAGCCATGCGCGTCGTGGCCCGCAAGGGCTATGACCACGTCACCGTGCAGGACATCGCCGACGAGGCAGGAATCGCCAAAGGGACGGTCTACCTCTACTTCAAATCGCGCGACGACATCTTCGAACAGACGATCTCGTTCTCGTTCGAGGACCTTCGCGAGCGCATCGGCTCGGCGATCGGACGCGGCGGCAACTTCGCGGAATGTGTCGAGCACGTCGTCGAGACGCAGCTCGACTTCTTCGAGCAGCGCCAGGAGTTCTTCCGCCTCTACCTGGCCATGGCCGAGCCGCTCGGCGCGCGCCGGTTGCGCAAGCACGCGTGCTACCAGAC
>DASVHS010000344.1:0-2764 GCA_036382495.1 Thermoanaerobaculia bacterium
CGGGAACGCGTCCTTGAGGGCGAGAGCGAGGATCGTCGACAGAACCAGCACGAGCACCTGGGAAACGATTGTGAACAGAAACGAGTTGCGAAGGGCGAGACGGAACGTTGGGTTATGCAGGATGCTGATGAAGTTCTTCAGCCCGACGTAGTGGTAGCCCACGCTGCCCACTTTGACGTCGCCGACGCTGTACATGAACGCGAGGATGAACGGCAGTCCGACCAGCGCGACGATGTACAGGATCGCCGGAAGGAACATCGCCGGTGCGAGCCAGCGCTGCCGGTTCAAGCGGGCAGCCTCTGCGCGGCCGTCCTCTTCTCCGTCTTCGGATCGAAGAATTTGAGATCGCCGTCGGCGACCGCGAACGTGTGCACCGTTCCGTCGGCCAGCCCCGCGGAATGTGTCGACGGAATACGCGAGATCACGCGGCGATCGTTGAACGGTCCGCCCTGGATCGTCCCGTACAGAATCTTTTCGGCGCCGAGGTATTCGCTGTGGCCGATGCGGAATTGATACGAGACGTGCGATCCCATTCGCTCCGCCACTCCGGGCGGCAGGAAATGCTCCGGGCGAAATCCGACGATCACGTCGCTCGTCGGCACGATGTTCATCGGCGGTGATCCGAGAAACGTCGCCACGAACGTATCCGCAGGGTTGTCGTAGACATCGGCCGGCGTTCCGATCTGGCGCACGACGCCCTGCGACATCACGACGACGCGATCACCCATCGCCATCGCTTCGACCTGGTCGTGCGTCACGTAGATCGCCGTCGTGCCGATGCGTTTCTGAAACTGCTCCAGCTCTTCGCGAGCCGAGGCGCGCAACTTCGCGTCGAGATTCGAAAGCGGCTCGTCGAGCAGAAACAGCGACGGCTCGCGGACAATCGCCCGCGCCAGCGCCACGCGTTGCCGCTCGCCGCCGGACAGTTCACGCGGCTTGCGCGCGAACAGATGCTGAATGCCGAGGAGTCCTGCGGCCCACTCGGCCTGCTTCTGGCGCTTCGCCTTAGCGACCTTTTGCGCCTTCAGCGGAAAGACGATGTTGTTGTAGACGCTCAAATGTGGATAGAGCGCGTAGCTCTGAAACACCATCGCGATTCCGCGCTCGCGTGGCGTGAGCTCGTTGACGACCTTGCCGCCGATGAGGATGTCGCCCGACGTCGGCTCCTCGAGTCCGGCGATCATGCGCAGAAGCGTGGTTTTCCCCGAACCCGAAGGGCCGAGGAGGACGAGAAACTCGCCCTCCCGGCTCTCCAGATCGACGCCGACGACCGCGCCGACGTTGCCTCGCTTAAAGACTTTGGTGAGTTTTCTGGTTTCGACAACCGCCATCAGTCTCTATTTCCACTTCGCGAAAATGCGCTTCAGTTCCGTATCCGCGGCTTTCACCGCTTCCGCGGGCGTCATCTCGTCGCGCGCTGCCTTTGCGAACATCGTCGGCAGCACGAACGTGTTGAACGCCTCGTCGATCGCAGCCGTCGCGTAGCCGGGGTAACCGACATTCGTCGCCCAGCTCAGCACGTCGCCGAGGACTGCGTATTTGTTGTTGGGGACGGCTTTCGGGTCGTTGCCGATGACTTCCTTGATGTTCGGGACCGTCGACGGGAAGCATGGGAAGTTGTAGAACTCGCTGGCCCGGAACGCGGTGCCGAAGTTGTCCATGAGATCGGTGAGGAACTGCTTCGCGCCGTCCTTGTTCTCAGCGAACTCCCAGATCACGTAGCAGTCCATGACGTGTTCCGCGGCGATCGCGCGCACGGGACCCTTGAGCGCGGGCCGGAGCTGAATCTGCTTCGACATCTCCGGGTTATCCTTTTCCGCGGAGCGCGTCACCGAGATTGCGTTCTGCACGTACGAGAGTTTGCCGGAGAGGATGCCGCGGTTGTTCGACGACGGATCCCACGAGAAGACTTCCGCGGTCTCGCACTGCTTGTACAGCTCGCGCATGTACTTCACGGCTTCGATCGTGTGCTTCGAGTTCAGTACGACGTTGCCGTGCTCGTCCTGTTCTGCGCCGCCGAACGACCACAGGATCGCGCGCGTGGCCATGTTCGTGTCGAGCTCCTGCGACAGGCCGACTCCAACAGGATTGCCTGACTTGTCCTTGATGCGTTTTCCGCCGGTGAGGAGGTCCTGATACGTGTCCGGACCGTTCGGGAATCCGACCTGCGACCAGAGATCCTGACGGTAGTTTCCGGGATCGGGGACGAAGGAGTCCGAGAACGCGAAGAACTTCTTGCTCTTCGGATTGAACGTCGAGCGCAGACCGAGCTCGATCGGTTTCCCGTGTTTGCGCTGGACCTCTTCGTAAATCTCGCGGTGATCGATCACCTGGTTTTCGTATGCCGCCGGCGGCGACAGGAACATGAACAGGTCATGTCCCTTCTTCGCCGAGACCTCGGCTGCGGCGCGGGCGTTGATCTCGCCGATGGCGATGTGATCGACGACCACGTTCGTGTTGTGAGCTGCTCCCCACTCCTTGGTGAATGTGTTGTCGAACCACTTGTCATAACCGGGAACGAAGTGACTCCATTGGACGATCTTCAGCGTCTTCTGCTGGGCGAGCGCGCGCTGCGGGAAGAGGAATCCTGTGGTCAGCCCTGCTGCCGCAGCTGCGGCACCAGCGCCGGTGAGTTGCACGAACTTTCTCCGACTGAGCTTCTGTCCAGACTTCTTAGCCATGACCATTTTCCTTTCGGTCGCTCAGGCTACTACTGATGGGGCCGGAACAGCCACAGGTTCTGTGTGGCCGCAAACTTTAGCCC
>DASVHS010000345.1:0-2301 GCA_036382495.1 Thermoanaerobaculia bacterium
TCTGCTTCGTGAATGTCGTCGTGGTCTTGCCGGTGCCGGAGAGTCCGACGATCAGCGCGACTTTGTCTTGTCCTCCGACCGGAATGATCTTGCAGCCCGCGTGAAGCGCGAGGCCTCCGCGCTCGTACACGAGCTTGTTCCACATGCGCAGCCCTCCCTTCTTCGACTCGCCGAAGTAGTCGGAGTAGAACACGCGCGTAATGTTGTTCTCGAGGTCGACTGCGATGAGCCGTTCTTCCGGGTAACCGTCCGCCTTGAGATTCGGCGTGTAGATCACGGTCACCTTCGGCTCGAACGTCTCGATCTCGTCGTCCGTGGCCGGGTAATAGAGCATGCCCTGCATCGCGGCGATGTTCGCGTTCGATTTCTCGATGACGAGCCGCGCCGCCACGCGAAACTCGGGATCGTTACCGATGAAGCCCTCGATCACGAGCATGTCCCGTGTCTTGATGTAGTCGTTCTGCAGCTTCGCCATGCGCTCGTACTCGACGCGCTTGATCGTCTGATCGGAATGCTCCTCCGGTCGATCGGTGGCGATGAACGTCGACAACTTCGATCGCGACACGACGCGCGTGGCGACGTTCACGTTGCCGAACTCGGTCAATCGCGCATTCGGCATCTCTTCGGCGAATTGCCTGAGCTCCTGCAGATCGGGGTTCAATACGACGGATTTCGGTTCGACGGGGAGCGGCTTCGAATGGCGTGACGGGCGGCGGGCTGCACGCGCCTCCGCAGGGTCCACATTCGTGATGGGCTCTTCGCTCATGACCGGAAATTCTAATATAAGGGCTCCATGAGCGATGAACTGGCGACCGTTGTCATCGAGGCTTTGCGAGTCCGCATCACGGGCGTGTTCCCCGCCCAGATCCGCGAGTCTCTCGATCAGTTGAGCGACGAGCAGATCTGGTCGCGGCCGAACGAGCAGTCGAACTCGGTTGGCAATCTCGTGCTCCATCTCACCGGCTCGCTGAACCACTACCTCAATCACAAGCTCGGCACGCTCGACTTTCGCCGCGATCGGCCGGCCGAGTTCGCTGAGAGGCGGCCTGTCTCCAGAGACGAGTTGCGCACGCGGTTCGACGAGATGGTGCGTCAGGCCGAAGAGACGTTCGCGTCCATCACGGCCGGGCAACTCATGAAGCCGTCGCCGGAACCGAAGATGAATCGTTACGTCGTCGAGGACCTTCTGAACATCGCCGTGCACATGTCGACGCACGCGGGACAGATCCTCTGGATCACGAAGATGTTTCGCGGCGGCGCGTTCAACGATCTGTGGATGAAGACGCACCGAAGCACGGGAGCGTGGCGCGGATGAGCGGATACAAAATCGCAGTCGTCGGTGCGGGCGGCGTGGGCGGCTATTTCGGCGGGAAGCTCGCCGCGGCCGGCGTCGACACGACGTTCGTCGTCCGCGGAAAAACGCTGGACGCGCTCCGGACGCGAGGACTGCGAGTCGAAAGCATCAACGGCGACTTCACCGTCGACCGAGTGAACGCGACCGACCGCCCGGCCGATCCCGTCGACGCGGTGCTCATGACGGTGAAGACGTGGCAGATTCGCGAGGCCGCGGAGCAGATCAAGCCGATCGTGCACGACGACACGCTCGTTGTGCCATTGGAGAACGGCATCGACGCGCCTGAACAACTGTCAACGGTCCTCGACAAACGAAACGTCGCCGGCGGGCTGTGCGCGATCATCAGCTTCGTCGCCGAGCCGGGCGTCATTCGCCACGTCGGCGCGCAGCCGTTCATCACATTCGGTGAGCTCGACAACCGCGTGACGCCGCGCGCCGAACGCTTGCGCGACGTTTTGCGCTCCGCCGGCATCAGCGCCGATATCTCCGAGGACATCCAGCGGGCGATGTGGTCGAAGTTTGTGTTCATCGCGCCGATGAGCGGGATCGGCGCCGTGACGCGCGTCCCGGTCGGCGTCTGGCGCACGATGCCGGAGACGCGGCGCATGGCGGAGAACGCGATCCGCGAAGTCGTCGCTCTCGCCGCCGCCGGCGGCGTTCAGCTCGACCCCCAGATCGTCACGAAAGTCATTCAGCGCTACGACGGACTGCCCGCCGACGCCACGACCTCGCTGCAACGCGACGTGATGAGCGGCAAGCCCAGCGAGCTCGACGCCCAGCTCGGCGCCGCCGTCCGCCTCGGCCGCGAGAGCAGCGTCGCCACTCCGATCCTCGAAACGCTCTACGAAACGCTGCTCCCGCAGGAGCGAATCGCCCGCGGCGGCGTCTGATACCATCGCCCGCTCATGGCGAAAACCGGCAAATCGTCTGCGCGCGTCGCGGCGAAG
>DASVHS010000346.1:0-6588 GCA_036382495.1 Thermoanaerobaculia bacterium
TGGGGAGGAACGGTAATCCGGGGGGAGAAGATGAATTTCGAATTTCGAATTTCGAATTAAGAATTAAGAATTGGCGCGGTTCGTCTTTCTTAATTCTTAATTCTTAATTCGAAATTCTTAATTCCGTGTCGGCAGAGCCGGCTCTCATCCGGTGCCCACCCGCGACCGGCGACCCATCACGGAACATACCTCCTCGTCGGCCCGCCTTCCGTCTTCTTGATACTCAGCTCCGCCAGCATCTGCGTCAGCCGCCGGCCCTCCTCGGTCGTCTTCTCGAATGTGCGGCACAGGAGATCGACGGTGACGGAATCGAGCTCGACGGAGACTGTGAATCCGTTCGGCGGCTGCTGACTGGTCGACGTATCGGTCTTCCGCCAGGCGCCGTCGATGAACTCGCATCGTTTGTAGCGATCGCCCTTGCCGACCTGGAACGTGTAGGGCCCGAGCGGCGGAATTCCGCGCGCGTTCGCCTTCTGCTCGTCGAGCGCGCGCGTCACGCGGTCGGCGATGAACTCGCGGAGCTGCATCTCGGAGTCGCCGACCGATTCGAGAATGCGGATGCCGGAGTGATAAATCGATTTCTCGTGCGCTTCCTTCGCCAGGCGGAACAGAGTGGAGCGGGCGACCACGCAACCGAATTCCAGCGTCCTGCCTTTGTACTCGACGCGGATCTTGCGCGTCGGCGCGGGAACGATGCGCACTTCATGCTCGACGCGAAGCCCGGAGACCGACACCTCGATCACGCGCACAGGGAATTCGTCGAGGAATCCCTTGAGCGGCCGATCGAGGTCGATCCGTCCGAACTGTCTCCTGTCATCATGGTGCTGATCCGCCACGCTCTCCCTCACCGGAATTATCGCGTGAATTGTGCCGCGAAGCTCCGGATCGCCTCTGTCGTGCCGCAAACCCATAATGAATCACCTGGTTCGATCTGCAGTCGCGCGACGTCCTTCAGCAGCGACCCGGCTCGTTCCAGTGCAAGAACCGAACACGCGCCGGCGCGCCCACGCAATTCCTGCATGCTGATCCCGGGAACGGGCGGGACATCGATCCGGCTGACCCGCCGGTGCTCGTCACGCACCCGCGTCGATCGTTTCAGAAGGCGCGCGGAGAGCATTTCGCCGGAAACATCGGAAATCGACTGCGCATAGTCGGCCCCGGCGCGATGAATATTCTCGAGGTTGCGCCCGTGATTGACGCGGGCAATGACGGCGGTGTCGGGGGCGGAGTCGCGCGAGATCACGGTCGCGAACAACGTCGAGTCGTCACTGTCCAGCGCCAGAATCAGGGCCCGGGCCTCGCTCAGCCCGGCGCGGGCGAGCACGGAGGAATCGAGGACGTCACCGGCCACGTCGACGTCCGGCGCGTGATGCCGCTCGATGACGCGAACGTCTTCGCCGGCGTCGCGCAACAACTCGTGGACCTTGCGGCCGACTTCACCGAAGCCGGCGATCAGAATCGGACCGCGATCGCGGAGCAGCGAGCCGCCGATCACCGACGCGGCATGCTGGAGCGAGCCGGCGTCGCCGACGATTTCGAGTACGGCGCCCGGTTCGACGAGCACGTCGGGTGTGCACGGGGCCTGCAGCCGGCTGCGCACCCACTGGCCGACGACGACCGCGCCGAGATCGAGATCGCCGAATCGTTTGCCAACGGCGGGACTGTCGACGGGCACGCGCATGTCGCGGCGCTGCATCGAAGGGATCGACTCCAGTCCCGGCAGCCGCGGGCTGATCTTCTCGCTCGCGTGTGCCGCGAGGGCGGCGGCGACGATGTGGCGCGGCGTGTACGCGGCCGTCGCGCCGGCGAGCTCCATCGCCTTGCGATGCGCCGGCACTTCCACAAACGAATAGATCTCGCCGCGGAATCCGCCCTGCCTCGCGCGCAGAATCAGCGCGGCGTTTTCCTGATCTTTTCCATTCGCCACGATCGCGCGAGCGTGGCCGACGCGCGCCGAGACCAGCGCGTCCTCTTCCGACCGGCTGAACAGAACCGATTGACCGGTTTCCATCACGCCTCGAGCGCTCACTTCATCGAGCTCGACGACGATCGACGGCACATTCGCGGCCGCGAGTCGCAGCAACAGCGTCTCGACCGCCGGTCCGTAGCGGAAGACGATCACGTGATTCGCAAGCTTGTCGTTCGCCACGCGCGGCACGCGCTGCTCGAACCGCTCGGCAAGGAAAGGCAGCAGATAAACCGGAATGATCAGGAACACGAGGAACACGCCGACAAACTGCACGGTGATGACCAGCATGACCATCGCCGGATGCGTCCAGTGACTGTCATAGCCATATCCGGTCGTGCTCAGACTCTCAGCCGCCCACTCCAGCGATTCCATGAATGTCCTCGGCTTTCCTTCGAGCCGCGACATTCCGACTTCATAGAGCAGCGCAGACACGATCACAAACGCGACGAGCGCCGCGAAAAGAACGAACAGGCGCGTCCGGGACCGTTGCACGAGTCGATTGTAGACGTGCGAGCTTCTGTGTGGGTGCGGGCTGAAGCCCGCACCCACACAGAAGCCGGACTCGCTCCAGTACAGTGATGTCGATGGTGACTCTCCTCTGCACCGTGCGCGGCTGCCGCCAGCCGCTTTCGCCTGAATCGAAGCGCTTCGTCTGCGCGCGCGGCCACTCGTTCGACGTCGCCCGCAGCGGTTACCTGAACCTGCTGCAACCACAGGACCGGCGATCCGCGAATCCCGGAGACTCGCGCGATGCCGTGGCCGCGCGCCGGCGTTTTCTGGAACGAGGATTCGCGAGACAGATCGCAGATCGCGGATCGCAGATCGCAGCAGCAGCCATCGGCGATCTGCGATCTGCGATCCGCGATCCGATCCTCGACGTCGGTTGCGGTGAGGGCTACTTCACCTCAGAAATGGGAGCAACCAACGGCGTCGACATCTCCGTCCCGGCGATCGACGCCGCAGCACGCAAGTACAAGGGCTGCTTCTTCGTCGTCGCGAATGCGGATCGATTTCTGCCGTACGCCGACCATTCCTTCGATCTCGTCATGTCGATCACCGCACGAATGAATCCGGCGGAGTTCGAGCGCGTCCTCGCCGATGACGGCAAACTGCTCATCGCGCTGCCTGGGCCGGACGACCTGATCGAGCTTCGCGAAGCCGTGCTTGGCGAAGGCACGCTGATCGATCGCGTCGAGCGGACCGTCGCGACGTTCTCGAACTTCAAGCTCGAGCGCCACGAGCGCGTCGCGACTGTCGCCCATCTCGATCGCGATGCGATTCACGACGTCATGACGTCGTCGTATCGCGGTCTCCGCACAAAACAACGCGAGCGCCTTTCGGCGCTCGCGGATCTGGATGTAACGCTGTCTCGTGACCTGCTGCTGTTTACTTCTTCGCGTCGAAACTGATGTTGCGGACGTAGTGGCACGTGTACCCACCCGGATTCTTGATCAAGTAATCCTGGTGATACGCCTCGGCGTTCCAGAACTCTTTCGCCGGAACGATCTCGGTCACGACCGGCCGCTTCCACGCACCCGACGCATCGACCTTCTTCTTCACCTGCTCGGCGACCTGACGCTGATGCTCGTCGTGATAGAAAATCGCCGACCGGTACGACGAGCCGACATCATTCCCCTGCTGGTTGAGCGTCGTCGGATCGTGCATCTTGAAGAAGAACTCGAGGATCTGTTCGTACGAGATCTTCGTCGGATCGAAAATCACCTCGACCGCTTCCGCGTGACCTTCGTGATTCTGGTATGTCGCGTTCTTCACGCTGCCGCCGGTGTAGCCGACACGCGAGCTGATCACGCCGGGAAGTTTGCGCAGAAGATCCTGCGCGCCCCAGAAGCACCCTCCGGCGATCGTCGCCGTCTCGGTTTTCGCATGAACGGTCTTTCCGCTCGAGTCGGAAGTTCCGGTCGCGGCCTTGCCGAACAGCGGCAGGTACTCGCCGTAACCCCCGGCCTGCAGTTTGTCGACGGGGATGAACCGCATCGACGCGGAATTCATGCAGAAGCGCTGTCCGGTCGGCGCCGGACCATCATCGAACAAGTGTCCCAGGTGGGAGTCGGCGTGCCTGGAGCGGACTTCGGTGCGGGCCATGAAGAACTTGCGGTCCGTCTTCTCGACGATGTTCGCCGGGACGAGCGGCTTCGTGAAGCTCGGCCAGCCGGTTCCGGACTCGAACTTGTCCTTCGAGCTGAAGAGCGGCTCGCCGGAAACGACGTCGACGTAAATACCGTCCTTATGGTTGTCCCAGTACTCGTTCTTGAACGGAGGCTCGGTGCCTTCGTGCTGGGTGACGTCGTACTGCAGAGGCGTGAGCTTCTGCTTCAGCTCCGCATCAGAGGGCTTGGTTGCGGTCTGGTTCATCCTGGCTCCTTTGCTGGATTGCGTTGTCGCGGAAATGACGAACAGCGCCGCCGCGACGAGGGCAATGATGAGGAAAAGGCGGTTTCGCATGGTCATAGAAACCCCTCCCGGGATCTCAATGTTTCAGTGATCATGCCTCCTTCGATGCCGTTATCACTCAATGGTTACATCTGGAGTGCGGAAACAAGAGTTCTAAGGAAAATCTGACTCGGTTCTCCCTGAGAGCTGAGAGCTATCGTCCTACGCCATCGCCGCGGAGCCGATCTCCGGGTGCGCGCTCGCAAACTCGACGAGCCGCGGCAGGTAATCGCGAAAACTCGGGATCGGCAGGGAGCCGAGGTCGGTGCGGGCGTTCGTGGTGTCGTAGAGGGTGGGGTGGGCGAAGTAATCGACGGCCGCTGACGGAATGCGCATCAGCCGATACACGCCGGGAACGTAGTCGATCATCGCCTTCGCGACCATGCGCATCATCGGCACGCGGATGACCTTGCGCTTCGTCGCGCGCGCGATCGCATCGATCGTTTCGCCGACCGTCATCGGATCGGGATCGGCAAGCTGATAAACCTTGCCCTTCGACAGCGGCATCGCGCTGAGACGTTCCATCGCCGCGATGATGAAGTCGCGCGGCACGACGTTGAAGCGATACCGCTCCGGATGGAGCAGCACCGGCAACACGGCGATCCTGGGCTGCCGCAAAAGCCATCGCATGAGGAAGTACGGGCCGTCGAATTTCTGCGTCGCGCCGGTTCGACTGTCGCCGACGACGACGGACGGCCGGTAAATCGTCGCCGGCAATCCGCCGCGCATCCGCTGCTGCACGAGGACCTCAGCCAGGTACTTCGTTTCCTCGTAGAAGTTGTTGAACGTCTGCCCCTTCTCGAGATCGTTTTCCGTGAATGTGCCTGGATAGCGGCCGCTGACGTAACACGTCGAGACGTAGTGGAAGCGCCGCAACGATCGGCAGCGCGCCGCGAAATCGAGGACATTCTGCGTGCCGCCGACGTTGACGCGCATCCCGGCCTCGCGCGACACCATGAGGTCGTAGATCGCGGCGAGATGAAAGATCTCGACGACATCGTCGGTGCTCACATTCAGCGGATCCGTGATGTCGCCTTCGACGATCTCGATCCGCGCGTCGCCTCCCGCGCGTCTCCTCGCCAGTTCCGCGAACTTCGGCTGCACGAGGCATCGCGCGCGCAGCTCCGGCGATCGCGCCAGAAGTCGCGGCAGCAGCTCGGCGCCGAGGAAACCGGGATAGCCGGTGAAGAAAATCGTCGGCATGCGGTCACAGTACACTCACCCGGCAATCACCATGTCATCCCGAGCGTGAGTGAGGGACCCGGGTGGGCAGGGAGGCCGGCCTCCACTTCCCCCGGGTCCCTCGCTCACGCTCGGGATGACATCGCATTAAACTCTCGCGACCCGTCATGGGCAGCGTCAGAGTCGTTACGAAGATCGCCGCGCCGGCGCATGTCTGCTTCGACGCCGCGCGCAGTCTGGCGGCGCACGTCGAGAGCGCGAGTTTCTCCAACGAAAGTCTCGTCGCGCCCGGCAAGCTCGACGGCTACCTCGAGCTCGGAGACCTGGTCTGCTTCGAGGGGCGCCACTTCGGTGTGAAACAGAAGTTCTGCGCCCGCATCGCCGAAATGGACCGTCCCCATCGATTCACGGACGAAATGGTCCGAGGCGCGTTCCACTCTCTGCGACACATCCATTTATTTGAAGAGTCGGCCGGAACCACGGCTATGATCGACATCCTCGAGTGGACCGCCCCACTCGGATTCCTCGGCCGCCTGGCCGATCGACTGTTTCTCGTCCGACACATGAAGTACTTTGTCGCGACCAAGCAGGCCGCGTTGAAACGGATGATCGAAAGCAAATCGATGTAAGCGAACCCGGCCCTAAGATAGTCAAGTCAGAAGCAGGAAAATTACAAACGCCTGTCGTTCAAAACTGAGCTCCCGAGGTGTCACCCATGCGGATCGCAGCACGAGTATTCGTAGCACTGGTCCTCCTCCTTCCTCTCGCGGTTCCAGCACAAGCGCAGTACTTCGGCCGGAACAAGGTGCAGTGGGAGAACTTCAACTTCAAGGTGCTTCGCACCGACCACTTCGACATCTACTACTACGACAAGGAAGCGGATGTCGTGAACGACATCGGCCGCATGGCCGAGCGGTGGTATACGCGTCTGTCGAAGACGTTCAACCACTCGTTCAACCGCAAGCCGATCGTCCTCTACGCGAACC